>JAEZGD010000263.1 GCA_023417165.1 Planctomycetota bacterium | reverse complement strand
GCCTGGCATTCCACAGTGCAACCGGCGATGCCTTGGCCATCCCCATAGTGAACGCCAATCACGATCTGCCGCTCGCCTTGGGCCAGATCGCTCCAGGTGCGCGGTTTTAAACTCGCCTTTGGGGCGAAATAGGCATGCTGTCGCCACGAGCCAGGAAAGGCATCGGCGGGATCACGGCAATACTGCTCGGCCGCGTCGAAATCGCGGCGATTGACCGCCGTCACAAACCGTTCTGCCTGCCAGGTGGGAGTCTGCACCCAGTAGAGCGCCGCTCCGATCAGCGGCACCAGGAGTAGCAGCATTCGCAACGAGAATCGCACTCTCGGCCAACGCATCTTTGGCTCTCGCACAGGAAGGGAACGCCCTTCCTTAGACGACGTCGCAGTGCGATTCGTTCTGGCGGATGGTTAGCGAATCTGGCGGCGGGCCGATAGTGCCAGGGGGGCCGCAAAGGCGGCGAAACGCTCTTCCAGAAGTTGCAGGTCCAGTTCCATGCGGACGCAGTACTCGGCGTACGCTTCGAGCAGTACCGTTACTTGGCCGCTGGTAACTTCATCGGCCAGGGTGACGTGATAGGCGGAGGGGGCTTCCTCAGGCATGGCTATCAACCTTCTATGGCGGCAATCCGCCAAGGGGAAAGAACGTGTCACCAGGCTATTCGCTACCCACAAAGCAATTATTGCCAGCAGTGACATTATTCTGACGTGAACACTTCTTTCTCGGTTCGCGCCACATGAGGAAAACTCGCCGCGGAAGGCCGCAATTTGAAAAGTGGATAGTGGAGAGGGACGAGGGGCGAGTGTTAAGCAAGGAAATTCCAAATCCCAAGCACCAAATTCCAAACAAATCCGAATGCCTGAATGACCAAAAGCTCGAAACGGCTGCATCGCATTTCACTCTTCACTTACCACTGGCCACTCGCCTCCTTCCGCTTGCTCTTGCTGGCTTTGTCAATTTTTCCTACACTCCGCGGCCGGTTCTGCCGAAGGGTGCGGGCGACCGATGCTACCGTTGATAGCGGTAGTAGCGACTGAAACGGAATTTCGCATCCACGTGCAAACCTCGCTTATGCGACCTGCGTACATGGTGGCAGCGGCGGACGTTGGCAGTCGTTGGAACGGTCACACCGGTCACACGACGACGTTTGTCGACACCGCCCGGCGCGATGTTTCCAGTTCGCCACAAGGCGACCTTGCCGGGCGAGGCAGGGAGGCAACGTGTGGCTGTCACAAGCGGCATGTGCGGGCGTACTTGGCTGATTGGTACAACAAGTCAGAGTTCGTTTTCGATCCACAGATTCGCGGCCACGTTCCGATAACTGGAGTGCTTTGAGGCGATTGCGGTTGTCATCCTCCGCCACGGACAGCACACAGACGACACGGATTGCGACGCCAGCGAAGTTAACTAGAAGGTAAACTTGCGAGACACGTACAACGCACTACTGCATTGACCGGCCTCGCTCGATAGACTGATCGCATCCACTGTCCGTCACTCAGATGGCCGCGCGACGACGCGCCTGGCCGCGGGGGAGTTAGCAAGATGTACATTCAAGGCACCGCGTACATTCACGGGGCGCAACCTATCAACGCTCCGCATCGTTCTTACAGCAGCCAGCCGGCCGCGGCGCCCAGCAGCGCCTATGGTGTCGACGAACTGCAAATCTCGAGCGAGGCCGACATGGTCAGCCGCGTTCGCGAAATGCCGGACATCCGCGCCGACAAGGTCGCCAGCATCAAGGCGCAAATCGCCGCTGGCACCTACGAAACCGACGCCAAGCTCGAAGCCGCCATGAGCCGCCTGTTCGACGAACTCGGCTAATAGCGCCGTCGAGCCGACGCACTGCGGACATACCCCACAAGCCCACGCGGCGATGTGGGGAGACGCTGCCCGCCTGCTTGCGCTTGTGCAGCGGGCCGATGGGCGTGTGCTATCACTGCCCCACTGGGCAATTCGTGCTCACTGGCGTACAATCTTGTTGAGACAAGCCGAACCGCTTGGATTGCCCTTTTCTCTGAAATTCGGCCCTGTCGGCTGGCGATCTAGTCTCAACAAGCTCTGTTTCGGTAGTACGCGGGTGGGGATTTATGTCGCAAGATTTTTCGTTGGGGACCGTCGAGGTTTCGTCGACGCCTCAAGAGCGATTCGAAGAGTTTCTGCAAAGTCGCAATAAGCGCAATACGCAGGAACGGCGGCTGATCGTGGATCACATTTTCAGCCACCATCAGCACTTCGACGCCAATCAACTGATTGACCAGTTGGCCCGCCGCCCTGAGAAGGAATTTGGCAGGGTGAGCCGCCCGACCGTCTATCGCACGCTCAACGAGTTAACCGAAGCAGGGCTGCTGCGCAAGTTCGAACTCGATGGCCGCGCGGTCTATGAGCACGACTACGGCTATCCTCAGCACGACCATTTGCACTGCACCAAGTGCAATCGGCTGTTTGAGTTTCAGAGCGAAGCGCTGTTGGCGCTGCGTGACGCCGTGGCGCGCGAGCATCGTTTTCGCGTCGCCGGGCATCGGCTGATTATCAACGGCGTGTGCGACGAGTGTGCTTCAGCCAAGCGTCGTCAAAAGCGGAAGGTCGACTTGATCTGATCGCGGGCGCGCCGTTGCCACGGCCGCAGGACGTCACGGCCTTTTTTCGCGCCCGACCATGTCCACCCCTTCCCAACAGCGCAACCTGTTCGATGCCGAACCCACGCCGTGGGAACTCGACGAGCAAAGCGAACAACTGGTTGCCGAAATCGTCTTCTCGGCCGCCCCGTGGGGGCCGTTCGACTACGCCGTTCCCGACCGCCTGCGCGCTGAGTTGGCGCTCGGCAAGCGGGTGCGCGTGCCGCTAGGTCGCGGCGACCGAGTCATCAACGGATACTGCGTGCGGCTTGAGAACCGCCGCGTCGGCGTGCGGCAGCTGAAGCCCATCGCGGACGTGATCGACGAGCGTTCGCTGTTGTCGCCCCAGATGCTGCGGCTGACCGAGTGGATGGCCGACCACTATTTGTGCCATTGGGGCCAGGCTCTGGATGCCGTGGTCCCCGCTGGCGTGCGTTTTCAAGCTGGCACGCGCGAAACGCTGTTCTTTCGCCTGGCGCCGAACGTTCTGGGCCGCGAAGTCGAACTGAAACTGACTCCCAAGCAAATCGCCATCGTTAGCGCGCTGGCGAAAGCCAATCGCCCGCTGACGCTGCCGCAACTGATCAAAGCGGCCGATGTCACCGCCGGGCCGATTCAGAACCTGCGCAAAAAGCAGATTCTGCTGGCCGATTCGCAGCGCGTCATGCAGACCGAGATTGACGATACGCCGCTCGCACGCGAGTCGCAGCACGATCTGCATGCCGACCAGCAGCGCGCCTTGAAGGCGATTGTCGATACCTTCAACGCGGGGCAGCACCGCACGATCCTGATCCATGGCGTGACCGGTAGCGGCAAGACGGAAGTCTACATCCGCGCCATCGAAGAGGCGCTGCGCTTCGGTCGCCAGGCGATTGTGCTGGTGCCCGAAATCAGCCTGACGCCGCAAACGCGGCATCGCTTTCGTTCACGCTTCGAACGCGTCGCCGTGTTGCATAGCCATCTCAGCGATAGCGAGCGGCATTGGCATTGGCAGCGGATCGCGCGCGGCGAGATCGAAGTGGTGGTCGGCGCGCGCAGTGCGGTCTTTGCGCCGACGCCCCACTTGGGGTTGATCATCTTGGACGAGGAGCACGACGGCTCGTTCAAGCAGGATAGCGCGCCGCGTTATCACGCCCGGGAGGTCGCCGAGTTTCGCGCCCGTAGCGAAGGCGTGCCGCTCGTGCTCGGCAGTGCGACCCCTTCGCTGGAAAGCTTTCAACGCGCGAAAGAAGGACGTTATTTGCTGCTCGATATGCCGCAGCGCGTCTTTGCGCGGCCGCTGCCGCATGTGGCGGCGATCGATTTGCGTACCGAATTTCAAAGCCGTTCGTCGCGCGGCGCGGTCAGCCGACAACTCCACCAGGCGATTGATCTGGCGCTGCGAGAAGATGGCCAGGTGATCTTGCTGCTTAATCGCCGTGGCTTTGCGACCAGCATTCAATGTCCCGCGTGTGGCCACGTGGTGGAATGCCCGAATTGCAGCATCTCGCTGACGCATCACCGCCAGGAAGACAAGGCCGTTTGCCACTATTGCGATTATGTCGTCGCCGCGCCGACGCATTGCCCCGAATGCAAGTTCGATGGCATTCGCTATGCGGGTTTCGGCACGCAAAAGCTGGAAGCCGAGATTCGCTCGCGGTTTCCCAACGTGCCGATCGTCCGCATGGACAGCGACACGATGCAAAAGCCGGGCAGTCACGAAGCGGCGCTCGCCAAGTTCCGCGAAGGCGAGACGAAGATCCTGCTGGGGACGCAGATGATCGCCAAGGGGCTCGATTTTCCGAACGTGACGCTAGTGGGCGTGATCAACGCCGATACCGCGCTGCACTTCCCGGACTTTCGCGCCGCCGAACTGACCTTTCAACTCGTCACGCAAGTCGCCGGGCGAACCGGTCGTGGCGAAAAGGGAGGCCGCGTGCTGGTGCAAACGTTCAGCCCCGAGCATCCCGCGATCAGCGCCGCACTGATGCACGATTACGAAGGCTTTGCCGCTGGCGAACTACTCGTGCGTGAGAAGTTCAACTATCCGCCGCTGGCGTCGCTGGTTCGACTGATTATCCGTGGCGAACTCGAAAAGACAGCCGAAGGCTTTGCCGAGACCCTGGCCGAACGCGTTCGCGCTGCCGCCGAGAAACGCCAGGTCGATGCGCGCGTGCTGGGTCCCGCGCCGGCGCCGATTGCGAAGATGCATGGCAAGCATCGATTTCATATTCTGTTGCAAGGACCCGATAGCGCCGGCTTGCGGCAAGTCGTGCGCGATGCGGCCGTCGATCTCAAGCCGCCGGAAGACACGTTGTGGGCGGTCGATGTTGATCCGCTCGACCTGCTGTAACTGCCGCGCGGCAGTAGGAAAGGCTGGCGATGGCTGAACCCAATGATCCGCGCGTTTACTTCGCTGCCGAGCGGACGCTGCTCGCTTGGACGCGTACAGCGCTAGCTTCGATGGGCTTCGGCTTTGTCGTCGCGCGGTTTGGCTTATACTTGCGCGTGTTGGCCGATCATCCGATCCATCCGACGCATCGCGTGGTTTCGACCTCGGTAGGCGTGGCACTGGTGGTCTTGGGCATGCTTGCGGCGGGTGTCTCGGCATGGCAACATGCCTCCTTCTTAAGCACATTGCCGCCACACGATCGCCCGCGGCGTTATTGGCTGGAGTTCTCGCTGTTTTTTGCGGCGGCTCTTTCGCTACTGGGTGCGATGTTGGCAGTGTACCTGGTCGTGTGG
>JAEZGD010000153.1 GCA_023417165.1 Planctomycetota bacterium | reverse complement strand
ACTTCGGGATGGGCGTGCCCCAGAATCATCGGCCCCCACGAGCCGATGTAGTCGAGATAGCGATTGCCGTCGATATCGAACAGGTGCTGCCCGGCGCCGCTGGCCATCACGAGTGGTTCGCCGCCGACGCCTCCAAACGCCCTGGCGGGACTGTTCACACCGCCTGGCATCAGTTCAAGGGCACGGGAAAAAACGGCGTGGCTTTGCGAGCGATTGGCCATGATCGAATGCGCAACGAGGAAAGGCGGCAAGTTATCTGACAAGATGTCAGGATCTAGTTATAGCCAATACCGCCACATTTCGCGCAGGTGGCACGACCCTGATCGGCGGCTAAGCCACCATCTCGCCCGCAAATGTGGCATCTTCCCGCTCGTCGGTCGCTTGCCCCGGCAGCCAGGCGTTCCAGCCCAGTTGCGCCGCCTGCTCGCCGCCCAGATGGCAATCGGGAACTTCATCGCCGCGCAGGACCAGTTGCAAGTCAAAATCAATCTGCGGCCCCAGATAAAATTGCGTCACCGCGGCGATCTCGCCCAGATGGAGATGTTGATCGTCGCCGGTCGATTGGCAGGGAAGCAACTGCTCAAACTGCGTCAAACTGAGCGGCCCGATGCGCAAGCGAATTTTTCCACCGCGATTCCAAACCCGCGGACCAACGATGGCATCGCTGCCCAACTGTCCATTCACGCCCAGTTGCATCTGCTGATCGGTGGCGAGCGGCATCCACTCGCCTTGAAATTGCAATAGCTCAATGGGCAGCGCGAAGAAGTCGTTCAAGATCGCGCGCAGGTTGGCAGCATTGCGTGGACGCTGCGAGAGCAATCCCGCATAGCGCACCAGTGCGCGCGGCAAGCGATAGGCTGGCGAGATCGCTGGATCGCTCGGCGAAGCAGTCGCCGACGGAATGCCAGCCAGGCTCAGCACGCCTTTGGTGAACGTATCCGGCGAGCGCTCTTGGTACTCGCCTCGCTGATAGGCGACGAGCGGACGGTACTTCTCCCACGCCCGATAAAACAGCGAGATCAACCGGTGATTGAACAGATCAAACCATGCGCGCACCGCTTGCTTCTCGCGTGAACGCACATCGCGATTCAGACGCCACAATAGTTCGGTGTAATTCGCCGGTAATGCGCCACTCGGTCCCGTCAGTCCCAAGAACGCGACGGTCATCTCGGGCGGACGAACGATGCCTTGTACCTCGCATGGCGGCGTCAGGTCTGCGATGCTACTGGCGGGAAATGACGTTCCCATCGCAGCCGAGAACCGCACAAGTTCTTCCTCCGGCGACGCGGTTGCTCCGACTTGCCGTCGCTGGGGAGATTGCAACTCCAGCAAGCGAACGGCTTGAAAGAAGTCGAATTGCTGTGGCGCGCTCAACAGCCGTTCGGCCGGCGGTGCCGTTTCGGGCAACTCGCCCTGCGATGGCGAGATTGTGCGCACCTGATCGGGAATCAACTCGGCAGTGTGGCTCATAGCAGTTCCACCTCACCAGCTCGCGCGGGGAAACGCTTCACCACGCGTTGTCCTTGCTTTGCTTTCGCGACGAACTGATGGAACGAGTTGATCGACACGGAAGCCGCCATGAATCGCTCCAGCACCGCAGCAAATGTCAGCAGACCGATGCCGCGGCACTGGTCCTCGTCAAATTCCACCGTCGTTTCCAGCCCGCGCACGTAGTCACCGTCGGTGGGGCCACCGATGCGACCGAGCACGCGCCGCGTTGTCAGGCCAGTAATGGCATCGACCAATTGAGCATTGATCGACGCCGCCTGCGGATGCTGGCGATCGTCGGCGAGTGCGTATAGCCGTAACAATTCCTTGAGCGATGTTAGCGAATCCTCGCCTTGTCCTAGCGAAAGATGATGCGAGGATAGGTGCTCGATCAGCCGCCACTGTACGTGCCGTCCGAGCGGAGCACGCTGCGTCGGCGTCGGAGTGATCAGCGTTTCGATACGCTTGACGGGCAAGGCCGATTCCAATTGGAACGTCAGCGGATGTCCCGCTTGTTGCAGGCGATAAGGCAGGTCGCCATTGGTACACAGCGTATGCACCACCACCACCGCATCGCTCGGCAAACGCGGATCAAAGCGCTCGTCCACGAATTGAATATAAACATCGGTCGCCACTTCTTCGCTTGTTTGGCCTTCGCGCCGCGTGCTGAACCAAAAGGCCTCGCGATCGCGCGCCGCCAGCTTGTCGCCATAGCGTCGGAAGTCATAGAACTTCCGGAATTCGCGTGTCGCTCCGGGTGCCGCACTGACCACGCGCTCGATGCTATAGACCTCCATATCCTTCTGCCGCTGCACGTCGGGATTGACGCGATACTCGTATTGCTTCTGTGTCAGGCGAATAGGTTCGGCGGCCTTCTCGAACAAATTAGCAATCGGTGTGCAGCCCAGTCGCAGCGTTTGCGTGTCGACTTCCTGCTGCATGCCTCCCCCATCGCGATTGAGGTAAAACACCACTTCGATGCGCGTGCCGAAGTCTTGATCCTTGAGTTGCTGCCAACCGCTTACGTCGATGAAGCCAAACTTTGCCGGAAACTGAAAGAATTCGCTCAGCGTTCGATAGCCCGAGAACGTTTGCGCCGAAAACGGAAGCAAGCCCTCGTCTTCGGCAAAGCCCACCGCGGTCAGTACCTGCTCCGGCGAGAACGCCACCGGCGTGGTCAGGCTGTTGGCATCGGGCGAGCGAAATTCGACGCGCTGCGTATGATTCATCAGCAGTTCGTACAACTGCGCCATCTTCGCGCGCTCGCCAGACAGATGAAAACGCAGACGTTCCAGCGGCAGGTCCGCGAGTTGTTGCCCGCTCTTGGTATTTAACTGTAGTCGTAGTACGGCCGCGCAGTTCTCTGGCGGCGCCAGCCGGGCATCGAACGGTGGCAGTTGCCACTCGACGCTGGCCACTTCCAGTGGCCACAACTCCCCG
>JAEZGD010000152.1 GCA_023417165.1 Planctomycetota bacterium | reverse complement strand
AACTCAAGCGACAGCCTGACGCCGATAGTCAGGCGGTGTGGGCGGTAGTTCCGCCGCCTATGCAAGCCCGCGAATTAGTCGCGACCGACGAGCAGCCGATTGGCTGGTTTCTGGTCAACGACGAGGGCGTGCGCTTTCGCTGGGCCAGTGAAGGGATCTCGCCGACATTCAATCAACTGCGCAATTGCGTGCTGGAGCTGACCATCGCCGGGAAGGTGCATCGCGTGGCGTTGCGCAAGCCGCGTGAGATGGAGCCGCAGCCCATCACGCTGTTCGAGCGACGCGAGAAGATTGCGCTACCGACCGGCGATTGGCCGGCGGCCGACGCGCTGTTCTTGGAGGTGCTGGAATGCACCGGTTTCGACAACCCACCTTCGATCACGCCTGACAGTCAACGCGTCGCAGGCAAGACGCGCGGCACGATTGTGCTGCCAGGCTGGTCGCGCGCCGAGATCAACTTCGGGTTGGCTGGCAGTAACGATGCGCCGATGGTGCTGATTGAATCGGTCTTTTATCTGAACAACGGCCAGACAGAGTTGACGCGCTCGCGCGTGCAGCAGACGCTCGTGAACCTGCAAAACAACCTGGCGAAAGACAAACAAGCGCTCGCCAATTACCAGCAGCGTGGAGAGGCCGCCGAGCGCGAAGCGGATCGCGTTCGCAACTCGGTCCCCAACGGCGGAGGCAACGCCCAGGCGTTTGTTTTGCTGCGCGACAGGCAACTGTCCCAAATTGCGCAAGAGATCGCGAAATGCAATGTCGGCGTGCAACGCATGCGATCGTCCATTCCGCGCACGGAAGCAGCGATCGCCAGCGTCCAGCAACTGGGGCCGCAGATGGAGCAGTGGACGCGCGATACCGCGATTCACTGGCGCGTCGGCGCAACGACCGACCACGGCGAAATTATTTTGATGACCACGCGTCCTTAACTGGCTTGCATATCGCGGCGGCCGTCGCCGCTCGACAACTTGCGTCCAACCTCGGAGGGGTGCGACAGTTGCGTTGTCGAGGTGGGGGTAATAAACTGGTGGTGCAAAGTGCGTACCGCTACAGAATGGTGCGGGCCGCTGGGTGATCTAATGCATTGCAAGCTGAGTAGCTGCATGCAGTTATCGCGTTGGGCGGAGGCGATTGGCCTGCGTACCGCGCGACACTCTGGCGACTGAAGTGAAGCATCACTGCGGCGTTCACAGCGCGACAGTTGCCGACCCTCCCGCCTGAGAAACGACAATCCCAACACCTTACGGAGCGCGAAGCATGTTGCCTGATCATCTTGTTTGGCGCATCGCGTGCGCCCTGAGTCTAGTGCTAGGTCTGGCCGGTTGTCAGCGCCCGCGCGAAGTGCCCATGCAAACGCAAAGGCAAGCTTCGACCGAGCCCGACCAAGACGCGCAGCCGACGTCCAATGTGGAAGCATCGCCCGCGGCTGCAGAAGCCTCTTCCGCACCGTCTTCCAAAGGCCAGAGCGCGGCGAGCGAGTCCGCGCCATCAGCCGCCGATTCCAGCGACTCAAGCGAAGGCAGCGGAGCAGCCGGCTCGGCCAGTGCTGCGCCTCGCTCGACAGCGGCCTCAACCGGCGCTGCATCAAAGCCGGCGAGTTCGCCTTCGCAGCGCGCTGCGAAGGACGCGCCAAGGCTCACGCCTGCTGCGGCGGCGCGGGAAGCGCGCGCGGGTCTGGAGGCTGCACGCAAAGCGGAAAAGTCTGGCAACGCGAAAGGAGCGCTTGAACATGCGCTGCGTGGCTATCAAGCGACACGCTCGCATCCTAAAGATCCGACGTGCCAGCAGATCGCTTCCGAGTTGTTGCCCCTATTAGAACGTGTTGGCGAGGAAGTCAGTTCCGCCGCTGGCGGTGCGGGCAGCGACGCCAATTTTCAACCGTTTCGTGTCGATTAGCGGTCGGGATGATCCCGCCGCCAGTTTTTTGTTGCCAGGTAGATTTGCATGAATGCGATCGGTTCAACTCCTTCACCGCCCGCCACCGCGCGATTGGAATTGCGCACGCGCGTGACGTGTCCGCATTGCTGGGAAGGCTTTCCGCCGGAAGACGCCTTGTGGATCTCGCAGCATCCGAATCTGCTCGACGATCCTCGCCTGGGCGGAAATCAACAACTGCGGTTTTTGCCTTCGCGGTTTGATGTCGAAGGCAACGCGCTCGATGCCGAAGGATTCGTCTGTCATGAACTCGCTTGTCCGAAGTGTCACCTCGGCGTGCCGCGCGGACTGTTCGAGATGACGCCGCTGTTCTTTTCGATTGTCGGCACGCCCGGCTGCGGCAAGTCGTATTTCCTGGCGTCGATGACGTGGCAACTGCGGCGGCAAATGCCGAAGCTGTTCGGGCTGTCGTTTACCGATGCTGATCCTTCCTCGAACCGCATTCTCAATCACTACGAAGAGTTGCAGTTCTACAATCCCGATCGCGACAAAGTGGTGAAGCTCGCCAAGACCGAAGAGCAAGGCGACCTTTACGATGCGGTCCGCTTTGGCGATCAGATTGTCAACTATCCGCGGCCGTTCATGTTCTCGGTGCGGCCGCTGCCGCATCATCCGAGCGCCGCCGAAGCCAATCAGGTCGCTCGGGCGCTCTGCTTGTACGATAACGCTGGCGAATCGTTTGAGCCTGGCAAAGATACGCTCGCCAATCCGGTCACGCGGCATCTGGCGCGAGCGCAAGCGATCATGTTCTTGTACGATCCGACGCAAGATCCGCGCTTTCGCGAGGCTTGTCGCGGTAAGTCGAACGATCCGCAGATGAACCGCCAGGCGATCACGTCGCGCCAAGAGACGGCGCTGCACGAAATGGCCGCACGCGTGCGCCGTCATGCCGGCTTGCATCAGAACGCGCGTCATCAACGCCCGCTGATTGTCATCGTTACGAAGTATGACGCGTGGTCGCAGCTAATGCCTGATTTGAAGCTCGACGAAGCCTGGACCAGTGCCGGCGCCGATCGCTTCGCGCTCGATTTGCCGAAGGTACAAGCGGTTTCGAAACGCGTGCGCGATTTGTTGTACGAGATCACGCCGGAACTTGTGTCGAGCGCTGAGGGCTTTGCGCAACAAGTCACGTTTGTTCCCGTCAGCGCGACCGGACGCTCGCCCGAGGTCGATGCCGCGAGCGGCCAGATGGGAATCCGCCCGCGCGATGTGCAGCCGCAGTGGGTCGAAGTTCCCATGCTGTGGACGCTGTCGCAATGGTGCCAAGGCCTGGTGGCGTTTCGTCGCACCGATGCCGCGCGGCCCGCAGGCAAGCCCACGCCGCCTGCCGCTTCCTATCTGCCTCCTGGTTGAAACAAGGCAAGACGCTGATGAGCCAAGAGATTGTCTATACGTCGTCGCCGCAGGGGCTGAAGCTGGGAAGCCGCGGCTTTTGCACCGTCGCCAGCACCCCTGGCATGGCCAGCTCGCTCGCCGAGCGGTTGGAATCGCTCAGCGGTTATCGCCATTTGTATCCGCCGCAAGATCCGCAGGCACGGCTCAACCCGATTGCCTGGTCGCATCTGCTGCTGACCGTGGGCGGGCGGCGCTATCATGTGTTGTCGCGTATCGCCGACGCGGGACTCGACTATTCGCAGCGCAGCAACAAGCTGGCGCATCATGTGGCGCTGGACGCGAATGAGCTGCCGCTCGGCGGCCCGGCGTGGTGCCTGGCGCACGATAATTTCATGCTCACCGCGTGGAACGAGCCGCCGCGCTTGCTCAATAGCGGACGCGTGCCGCCGCGTGGCGAGCATCCGGCGCAGGTCTGCGCTGCGTGGCAACGCCTGACGGGCGACGCTGGCTGGGCGGGCGTGCTGGCGCAAACGGCCGAGACCAAGCGCGACGCGTACCTGCTATTTTCGCCAGGCATGGATTTGATGCCGCTGATGGTCGAGGCTCTGTCGCTGTTGCCGCCGGCGCGACGGTGGGAAGTCAGCTTCAGCACATATGTCACGCGGCTGCCGCCCGGCGTGGAGTGTCGCTGGCGCTGCATCGTCGCCGATTCGGACGAAGCGATCGCCGCCCGGCGTGCTCCTGGCGCGACGGTCATTGATCTGACACAGCCGCTCGGGCCAGCGCCGGCTGGTCCGCTCGTCACGGCCGCGCGCACCGGTCAAATCACCTTCACCACGCCGCCTCGCGCAGGCGAAGTGGCTCCGCTCCCCGGCGTGCGTCGCAGTCCGCTGGCCGGCATCGACACCACGCCGGATGCCGATTTGCTCAGCGATGGCGACTATCGGATCGCCGACGATCGCAGCCTGCCTGCGCCGCCTCCGCCGGTGCAACTGAAGATGGGCCTCACTGCCGCATCCTCCGGCCGCACTCGCCGCCTGACGCTGTTGGTTGGCGGCGCGCTCGGACTACTCCTCCTGCTCGGCGGCGGCTATGCCGCGACGAAGTATCTTGGCCGCGCCCTCGCCTCCCTTCCCTCCAAAACGTCCGATTCCAACACCGATGCCGAGCACGAACAACGACGCGCCGCAGCCAGCGAGTCGCTTCAGAAGTGGAAAGACGCGAAAGCTGCCTTCACCCAAGAAACCGGCGCAACGACACTGACGACCGCGGTCAGCGACGCGGTAGATGAGGACGCCAAACAAGCGGCTCATCAAGCGAATCAAATCACAGAACTCGCCGCGGCCGGCAATGCTTTGGCGCAAAAGCTAGAGGCGTATCGCAAGCTGGAAACTACAGCGAAAGAGCTGCAAAAGAAAGAAGACCTCAAGGCCGAGCATGCCAAAACGTTCGAAGCCACTCTGGCCGACTTACTGAACGGCAAAAAGGACCTGCAAGCCGCGCTCGATGCAGCCAAACAAACGGCCGACAACGCTCAATCGAAGCGCGATGAGCTCGAACAACACCGCCAGCGGGCCGAGAAACAACTGGAATGCGCGCAGCAACTGCTCGCTACCAAGCAGGAACTGTTGAATCAACAGCAACAGTTGTCAGCCGCGAGCACGCTCAAACTGGATGACATTCGCAGCCAACTGGACGCCTCTGCCGCGGTTTGCAATCAGGACTTCGCCGATCTCGAATCGTGGTCGCAAAAGCTCACCGCGCATCGCGACAAGCTCAAAGAAATGACCGAGAAACTCCCTAAACCGGCAGACAACAAGCCGCTGCAAGAGAGCGAGTCCACCCTCGCGGCTTATGAGTCGCTGGCAAAGGAACTTGCCGAGCGCGCGAAAAAGGTGCCCAAGCCCGATGCCGGCGAGTTTTTAGCAACGTTGCCGGACAACTTCTTGATCGATGGCTCGTTTCCGTCCAACGGCAATCGCGAAGTTGGTAAGGACCGGAAGCATGACGGGCACCTACTTTCATTGCCACCGGCTGCAGCAGCGAGTTTTGCAATCTCTGTTCCCGACAATCAAGGTTTTTTTGTCGAAAGTGCGCCGCCCGCACCCATATGGAAAATTGTAAAAGGTCAACCTGACCGAGCATTCAATGTTACTGTGGGAAGTTTTACGATCTCACAAGGGTATCTGACTTGGACATGGGATCGCGAATTCAACGAATCATTGCATGAGATCGTTGTCAAACTCCAATCCGGCTCCAAAACACGCTTGGTGCGTTTGTTGACCCAGCCTCCTCAGAAGCATGACGCCTTGGAATTGGTCAAGGACAGCGAGAAGCTCTGGCGGCTGAAACCAACGGTAATTTCGCTCGCCACAACCGACGACGTCAAAATCCTCGTGCATCGCGTCGACTTTGCCGGCTTGCCAGAGGGCTTTCAGATGGTGCAAGGCCGAGCCGAGATCAAGCCCGAGGGTTTGAGAACAGAAATCGGGCTGCAACGCAAAGACTCGAAGCCGGAGAGACCACGGTTTGCTGTCGTGCTGAATTTTCTGCGTCAGTCTGACAAAACCTCATGGAAATTGCGTGCGGCTCCTCTGACACTCTTGGTCGTGCCCATCAACGAGCACCTTGTGCCTCAAAAGCTTGAACCCGAACATTACCTTGCGCTTTCGGATGATGTGCTGGCCAAGTTTGTACTGGCTCCTGATTCATCGAAGGGCAAACTACTTAACAGCATGGGTGAGTTTCCTGAGGCATTCAAGAAGAACGAACACGCCTTTAAGGAGGCTGACAAAATCGAAAACGAGTCGGATAGGAACAAAGAAAAGGACCGACTCAAGCATGAAAAGGCGGAGATTGAAAGGCGAAAGGCAGAGCGTGAGGCTTTTAGCGAACAAGTCTTTCCTAGCGACCTCTATAAACAGGTGAAAGACGAGCGACAACCATTCATTGATAACCTCGCGGGCTCGATCAAGATTCACATGAGTATCGTGCGTCATGAAAAAGATCAGCCATCGCTCACGATCGCCGAATTTGGCGACGTACCGACAAAGTCGATTTTGCGAGTGCCGGCGACTGCATCGGCCGCAGCCTCCAAGTAGCTTCACCACGCTGTTTTAGGTTTTAGGATGTTGATGCAAACAAATGCTGACTATCAGCGCGTGGTGGAAGACATTCGCCTGGCGGTGAATTCCACAGTCTTGCTAGACGTGAATATGCTGGCGGATTGCGCGGCCTTGTATGCCGATGCGATTGACGCCACTAACGAACGCTTGCGGCGCTGCGGCCAGTTGTTGGCCAAGGGGTTGCGTTCCGAGGCGATTCAACTCAGCGAGCAGGAACCCAACTTGCTGGAATTGGTCGGTTGCCTGGACTTCGCGGAGTTGCCCTACTGGAACCAACTGCTGCAAACATGCAGCCTGCAGCCTGCGCCACCGCTGCTGTTGGACGTGGCCGAGCAACTCAATCGCGCGTATGCCGAAGATCAGCAGCTTTCGCGGCTCTTTCGTCAGCATCGCTTGTTGGCGCTGGCGCGAGCGCCGCTGGCGAGCCGTATTGGCGTGTTGCGACGGATTCGCGCGGCCGATCCCGACAGCACCGTCTGGCAAGACGATTTGCGCGTCTGGGAACGCGCGCGGCACTTGCAACTGATGGCCGAAATTCAGCAAGCCTTTCGCCAAGGCAACCTGACGACGCTGCTGACGCTGGCCGCCGAAGTCAGCAGCGCCGATTGGTTGCAACGCCCCAGCACCGAAGTGCAGCAGACCGCGCAAGGTTTGCTCGCGCGGCTCAAGCTGACGCAAGCACGACAAACGCTGCAAGATTTGGTGGGCCCGCTCGACGACGCGTATAGCGCCTTCGACGTCGCCGCCGGGCGGCGCATTCGCGCCCAGTGGGAAGCCGCCGCCAATGTCGCGCGATTGGAGCCGCATGACGCCTTGGCCGAGCGCGCCGCGCCGGCTTTAGAATGGCTGGCCGCACAGGATCAGCAACAAGACAAAGCGAATCAATTCGCCCAGGCGGTGCACGATCTGGAAACCGCGCTCGATGTCGAAACGCCGCGACTGGAGTTAGAGCGGCTTTATCATGCGACGCAGCGATTCGATGATGCGCTGCCGCCGGCGCTATTGCACCGTTTAAGCGCGCGGTTGCAAGACTTCGATCTGAAATCGCGCAGGCGCACGCGGCTGATGCTGGCGGGCGTTGTAGGAGCGGTGCTGGTGGTGGCGGGGCTAGGAGCCTATGTCGTGATGCAGCAAACGCATCGCCGCGAAGTGGCCACCGCCGCCGACAGCTTGTCACGGCTTATCGAGAAGCAGCAGCACGAAGATGCCGAGCGTTTCATTGAGGATCTCACCGCTCGCGCGCCGCTGATCGCGGCTGCCGCGCCGGTGCAAGAGCTGGCCGCTTTGTTGCAACAACGCTTGCGCGACGAAGCGGAGCGCGTTGCCGCATTCCAGAGCGCGCTGTCTCGCGCCCAGGCGGCCGGGGCAGAAACACCGGATCGCGTGGCGCTGGCCGAAGCCAAGCGTCTGGCGCAAGGAGCGGCCGAGCAAGGCGAGATCGCCATGATTGAATCGGCTATTTCGGACGCGATGCGCGTCGCTCAGGAAGGACGCGATCGCGAGTTTACGGAACGTTTACGTGCGTTGCAGGTACGCGTGCTGGCGCTCGAAGAGTTGGACCTGGAACAGGCCTCCGCGGAAGCCGATACGCAAACCAAAGTGCTGTTGGCCGAGATCAAAGCGGCTAAGACTGCTAACGGCGTCACCACACTGCTGGCGCGCCAGTTGGAACCGTTGCAAGCACGCGTCGAAGCGCAGCGCGAACAGCTACAGACCAATGCCGCGGAACGAGCGGAGCTGGATGTGGTCATCAAAAGCGCCGGCGATGCTTCCCGCTATTCGCAAGCGCTGTTGGCTTACGCCAGCAAGTTTCCGCAATCGACGCGCGGGCAAGAGTATCAGCAAGTCGCCGCCGAAAGTGCGTGGTGGCAAGGCGCGGCCGCTTGGACCGCCTGGGCGCAGCAAGAAGACGTGCGCTCGGGCAAAGCACTCAGTGCGACGGCGGCGACGCGCTTGCTCGAACAATCGCAAAAGTTGGTTGACGCGCACGGCGACTATCCCCTGGTAGCCATCTATGAAGAGCAGCGGCCGTTTTGGGAAGCGTTCGCCGCGCGGATCGACGATAATGGTCGTTCGCTGGTCGATCGCACACGCTCGCTCTTTCGCGATCCGCTGATGGCCGATTTGTATCGGCTGACCACCTCCAACGGCAAGCAATATTATTTGACGCGCCGGCCCGAACGCTTCGATGAAATGGCCCCCGAGCAAAGCTGTCCATTCGACTACATCAGTTCGGTGGATCTGCGCACGGTGAAAGCGCGCTCACCGAAGCGCGAGATTACGAAGCTGGAAGTGGCGCCGCAGTCTCGCCTGGCGGTGGCGGCGCTCGCGCAGTTGCAAAAACTAGATGACGCCAACTGGGATCGGACGTTCTTAACGCTGGCCGACCTGGTGCAGACGCATCCCGACGTCGATCCCATCTTGCGTTTGGCGATCTTGAAGCGCGTATTGGAATTTGGCAGCACCGGTAGCCAGCGATTCAAGTCGGTCTTTGCGCAGAAGAGTGCGGCGCTGACCGCGGCTGACGTCGATCTTACGGCTTCGTGGATGGTGCCTGACGACGCGGGCGCAGCCACGAATCGCCCGCGCGCCGAGCGGACGCTAAAAGAGATTGCCGATGCGCCGTTTGGTGAGAGCGTTTTGCAGCCCGCCGTGGGCGAAGTCTATCGCTGGGAAGGGCTGCTGTGGCGCGATCGCGCTGGCGATTGGCATTGGCGGCGTAATGGCACGCTGCCGACACATGGCGACTTGGCCGTGCTGGTCCAATCCGACACGACCGAGCGCTTGGAGTTTCGCGTGGTGGGCCGCTGCACCCAACAGCAAGTGGAGTGGAATGCCTTCGAGGAGGCCCTGCTGCGCGAAGGTCGCCCGGTGTTCTGGAAGCCCGAGGAAACGGCCGACGCAACCGCCAATTCATCGCCTGGTAAAGGA
>JAEZGD010000131.1 GCA_023417165.1 Planctomycetota bacterium | reverse complement strand
GCTATGTTGAACTCGGCCCACGCGTCGAAGTTGGCTCTGGCACGACCATCGATCGCGGCACCTATGGCGCGACCGTGATCGGCGAAGGGACGAAGATCGATAACCAGGTGCAGATCGCGCACAACTGCCGCATCGGCCGGCACAATCTCATCTGTTCGCAGGTTGGCATCGCTGGCAGCACCACCACGGGCGATTATGTGGTAATGGGTGGCCAGGTCGGTGTTCGCGATCACGTCCATATCGGCGACCGCGTAATGCTGGGCGCTAAAACTGGCGTCATGAACGATGTTCTGCAGCCCGGCAATTATGTCGGTGCACCGGCCACGCCGGAGCGCGAGTACTTCGCCTGCTTGTTCGGTTTTGCTCGCTTGCCCGAGATGCGCAAGCAGATGAAACAGCTGGAGCGCGACGTTGCGAAGCTGAAGACCGATGCGGGGCCCAGCGTGGCTCGTGCGGACGCCGCGTAACAGGAGTCGCGACGCCATGTCGCTGCGCATCGTGCATGCTGATGAGGGTTCGCCGCGGCGGATTGGACTGGTGGCTGGTTGGGGCCGCTTTCCGCTGGCGGTGGCGCACGCGCTGCGCCGCGAAGGCTACGAAATCGTTGGCCTGGGCATCAAAGATCACGCGGATCAAGACCTCGCGCCGCTGTGTACGGTCTATCACGAAGTGGGCCTCGCGAAGCTGGGCGCGGCGCTGCGTTATTTCAAACGCCACGGCGTGACCGGCGCGACGATGGCTGGCAAGATTCACAAGGTGGTGCTCTTCGAGCGGTTCTCGTGGATCAAGCACTTGCCGGACTGGCGCTGCGCCAAGGCGTTCGCGCCGAGTTGGCTATGGAAGACGCGCGATCGCAAAGACGACACGTTGCTGGGCATCGTGGTCGAAGAGTTCGCCAAGGATGGCATCGAGTTCGCCCCCGCTACTGATTTTGCTCCGGAGCTACTTGTGAAATTCGGACATTTGGCCGGCAAGCGTCTGACGCATGCGCAACAAAAAGATATCGAGTTCGGCTGGCACCTTGCGAAAGAGATGGGCCGTCTCGACGTCGGTCAAAGCGTGGCGGTGAAGGGTCTGGCAGTGATCGCCGTCGAAGCGATCGAAGGGACCGATCTGTGCATTCGCCGCGCTGGCGAACTTTGCCCGCAGGGCGGTTTCACGATCGTCAAAGTTGCCAAGCCGCAGCAAGACATGCGCTTCGATGTGCCGACCATTGGCCTGGGCACGCTCGAAACGATGGTTGCCGCCGGCGCGAAAGTCTTGGCGGTCGAAGCCGAGAAAACGATTCTCATCGATGAGCCGGAAGTGATCGAATTCGCCCAACGGCATGGCCTGGCGATTGTTGCGCTGCACGGTGGCACCGCGGCCGAATTTGCCGACGCGGCCTAGTCGCCGTACGATTCTGCACGCGCCAGCAGCGCCCCTGCGGTTGGGGGTGCCGCTAACGCAGAATCATCACGAGCCACTTCCATGAGCCGCACCTCGCACGATCTGCATGGCAATGCGCCCGACAAGGCCGCGACCGCGCTATTGTTGATCGATGTCATCAACGATCTGGAATTCGACGAAGGCGAAGCGATGCTCGCCGCGGCGCTGGCCATGGCGGACAAGATCGCCGCGCTCAAGACGCGCTGCCAACAAGCAGGCATCCCTGTCATCTACGTCAACGATAACTTCGGGCGCTGGCAATCGAACTTTAATGCCCAGGTCGAGCATGTGCTGCACGACGGCGTGCGCGGCGAACCGATCGCCAAACGCTTGCTGCCAGGCGAGAGCGACTACTTCGTGCTGAAGCCCAAACATTCAGGCTTCTTCTCGACGCAGCTCGATTTGCTGCTCGACCATTTGGAAGTGCGGACCGTGATTGTCACCGGCCTCGCCGGCAATATCTGTGTGTTGTTCACCGCCAGCGACGCTTACCTGCGCGATTACAAGATCATCGTGCCGCGCGATTGCGTCGCTTCGAACACGCCCGCCGAAAACGACGCGGCGCTGCAACTGATGGCGAAGATCTTGAAGGCCGACACGCGCAATTCCGACGAGTTGGAGATCTCCGCACTCCTTCAGTAGTCGCGGCCGATGCGGCGAAGGGTTAGCTTAGCGGCATGGCACCGGAATCCCACATCCCGCCTGGTTCGTTTCTCGCCCGAGCGCGTCAGCAGCTCGCGCACGCCGTGCGTTTTGTGCGCCCGGTGCTCGATTGGATTGGTAGCCACGAAGTGAGCGTGCTGATCGCACTGTTCTTGCTCTGTGTCGCGGTGTGGGGCTTTATTGAACTCGCAGATGAGGTCAATTCCGGCGATACCGCGCGATTCGACGAATGGGCGATTCGCGCGCTCCGCGATCCGAATGACCTGGCGACGCCGCTGGGCCCGCGCTGGCTGGCGGAACTGGGGCGCGACATGACGGCGCTGGGCGGCATTGGCTTTGTGACGCTGCTAACGATCACCGTCGCGGGATTTTTGTGGCTCAAGCGTTTGTATGGCGCGATGTGGCTGGTGGTGCTCGCGGCGATCAGCGGCGTCGCGGTGAATATGACGCTCAAGAACCTTTTCGATCGTCCGCGGCCAGACCTGGTGCCGCACTTGTCGCACGTTTACACCAGTTCGTTCCCGAGTGGGCACTCGATGCTATCGGCGACAGTCTTTCTAACGCTGGGCGCACTGCTCGCGCGGTTCGTCGATTCGCAGTTGCTGAAGGCCTACTTCCTGATCGTGGCGGTGGTGCTGACGCTGCTGGTCGGCGTGAGTCGCGTCTATATGGGCGTGCATTACCCGACCGATGTGCTCGCCGGTTGGGCGGCGGGGCTCGCCTGGGCGCTCGTGTGTTGGTTATTGGCCAGATTTCTGCAGCGGCGGGGTGCCGTCGTGCAGAATTTGGAAGATAGCAATCCGCCTGCTGGCAACCGCGCGGCGGAATAAATCGCTGTTTTTCTCGCGAAAAATAACGAGATTGCCACCTTTGCCGGTTGTGCCGCCCGGCGCTAGTGCCAATTCCCGCATTCGTTTGAACTACTCGCGGCGGCTTGCGCTATAATAGGGGCTGTCATCGAGGCTCCTCGTACTGGCGGCCGGCCAACCCCGGCCCTCGTCATGCTTGCATATCTCGTTATTCGCGAAGGCTCGAAGTGGACCGACGTGTTCCGCCTGAATCCGGGGCGGACCGTGACTGTCGGCCGCGCGCCGACGAACGAGATTGTCATCAAGGACGAGCGCTGCAGCCGCTATCACGCCGAATTTTTTCTGACGCGCGGCCAATGGACCTTGCGCGATCTCGATAGCCGCAACGGCACGCTCGTCGGCGGCCAGGCGGTGAAGGGGGACATCGTTCTTTCGCCAGGCGATGTGGTGCGGATCGCGCATACGCACCTGGCGTTTGTACACGATCTGTCGAAGGCGTTTTCGGACGGCTCGCTGCCGCGCGGCGGCGAACTCGACGAAGCCATGATGGGCCGGTTGCCCGACGACTCCAGCATCTTT
>JAEZGD010000084.1 GCA_023417165.1 Planctomycetota bacterium | reverse complement strand
TGCGAATGCTGACCTTGGCCTCTTCGGTCAGTTCCTTGATACGCGCGACCATCTTCTTGCGGACGTCGGTCGACAGCGGCGGAATGTTGATGCGGATCAGGCGGCCGTCGTTCTGCGGATTGAAGCCCAGACCGCTGGAGATAATCGCCTTTTCGATGTCCTTGATCGTGCCGACGTCATAGGGGCGGATCACGATTTGGGTCGGCTCCGGCGCGCCGACCGAAGCCAGTTGCTTGATCGGCGTCGGCGAACCATACACATCGACGCGCAGCGAATCCACTAGACCCGGATTCGCGCGGCCGGTGCGAATACCAATCAACTGATTCTTGAGGTTCTGGATCGCCTTGTCCATGCGTTCTTCGCAGTCGAGCAGAATATCGTCAGCAGGCATAAGTCACCATGCGCAAGCGGGTTGGAATCAGTCTGTCCGGATTCTACGTCGTGTCGTGGTCCCATGCCACGCCCCCCACGACTCAAGGCGAGCCCACGCAACGAAAACAGGCGGCCAAAGTGGCCGCCTGAGTTTTGTTTAGTGGTTGCAAGCGCTTGGAGCTATGCCAACGTCTGGTGGGCGCGCCGCCGACGCCAACCATGCGCCGCGCCGATCAACCCCACAATGCTCCAGACCGCGAGAGTTGTTGGCTCTGGCACCGCGGCCACCGTCGGAACGTCGTTGAAGCGCAGATTATCGAGTATCTGATAGTACGTATTGGCTAGTTCGTTGACGTAACCAATCTCTACGCTGGTGATATTCTGAAAGCTGACAGGCAAGTTAAAACTTCCAATCGTACCCGGCTGCACAATGAAGGTGTCGCCCAGATTCGACGTAAAGACGAGCCCATCAGGGTTCGCCAGAACGTCGAAGCTCAGAAAGTCGAATGCTCCACCAGCCGATGTGATTAGGAAATTGTTGACAGGTGTGTTTGCGCTACCTGAGTGAAAATCAAAGTAGGTAGCGCCCCCATTGTCGTTAAAGTGGTTACCCACAATGGTCGGCGTTAGGGTAAACCCCTTTTCGAAATAGGAACCATTTCCGAAACCCGAATTCGTAAACTCCATCACTTGAATGTCCGCACGCGCTGGTCCCGCAGCGACCATGCAGAAGACGAGGCTTAGACAAAACCCAACAATGATGCGCATCTTGAGAACCCCCTAGACGGTATTACCACCGACAAACAACAAGCCCCGCGCTGTGGCTGGCTCATAATAGGGAGAGGCAATATCCACTACAAGCGAAATTTCCGGAAATCCGCCGCATCACCCCACTTTAGGTCCATCCGAGCTAATCAGCGTGCCGACCTTCTCGCCGGCGACGGCGCGCTGGATGTTGCCGTCCTTTTTGAAGTTGAAGACTAGGATCGGCATCTTGTGTTCCATGCACTGCGTCACGGCGGTGCTGTCCATCACGCGCAATTTGCGCTCCAACACCGTGCTGTAGTTCAGCTCGCGATACAGGACCGCGTGCGGGTTCTTCTCGGGGTCGTCGCTATAGACGCCATCGACGCGCGTGGCCTTCATTAGCACGTCGGCTTCCAGTTCGAGTGCTCGCTGCGCGGCGGCGGTGTCGGTAGTCACAAACGGGCTGCCGGTGCCGGCAGCCAGGATGATGATGCGACCTTTTTCGAGATGGCGACGACCACGACGGCGAATATAGGGTTCGGCCACGCCATGCATGTGAATGGCGGTCATCAGCCGCGTTTGACATCCCAGCGATTCGAGCGCGTCCTGCAGCGCCAGGCCGTTGATGACCGTCGAGAGCATGCCCATGTAGTGAGCGGTGGCCTCTTGGATCGCCTGGCTGGTGGCCTTGAGCTGCGAACCACGAATGATGTTGCCGCCGCCAATCACCACGCCGATCTGGCAACCGGCGCTCGCCGCCAGTTGAATCTGCTTGGCGACATGGACCACTTCGTCCATGCTGATGCCCCGCTCGCCTGCCCGGCACATGCCTTCGCCAGAGAGCTTGAGGATGACGCGTTTGTAGCGAGGGTCGGAGATGGGAGGGGGCAGGGGCTTGTGAGTAGTGGGCAGAGGGGAAGGAAGAAGTTCCAAGTACCAAGGGCCAAGTTCCAAGAACTAAGCTTGGAATTTGCCGTTTCTTTTTCGTCACTATACGAAAAAAGCCTCGGTCGCGGACGACCGAGGCTCTTTTTCTTACTATCCACTAACCACTGTTCACTGACAACTGCTTTACAGTTCCCAGTGGACGACCTTCACCAGCTTCATGCCCGATGCCTGGGCGAAGGCGGCGACGGTTTGCTTGTCGTCTTTGACGAAAGGCTGTTCGGTCAGGACGCGTTCGGCATAGAAGTTCTTCAAGCGGCCTTCCACCATCTTGTCGACGATGTTGGCGGGCTTGCCTTCCTTCAAAGCGGCTTCGCGAAGGATCTGACGCTCGGCCTCGATCGCCTCGGCCGGGATGTCTTCCTTGCTGAGTCCCTGCGGACGCATGGCGGCGACGTGCATGCTGATATCCTTGGCAGCCGCGTCGTTCTGCGTGCCTTCGTACTGCAACAACACGCCAGCGACGGTGCCGCTGTTGTGGCTGTAGCCGCCGGTGATGCCTTCGAGCCGGGCCAAACGGCCGACGTTGAAGACTTCACGGATGCGGTTGAACATGTCGTCCTTCACTTCGCCCAGGGTCATGCCAGGCTTGCTAGGCGAAGGAAGCTTCAGCAGTTCTTCGGCAGTGGTAATGCTAGGCGAACCAGCCAGCGCCTTGGCCAGATCGTTGGCCAAGGTGATGAACTCTTCGCTGCCGGCCACCGGAGCGCTTTCGCACTTCAGTTCGACGATGCCGCCGCCATTGGCGCTGGTGTAAATGCCAAAGCGACCGAAAGCCGTTTCGCGACCGCCACGGCCTTCCATCACCTTCAGGCCTTTTTCACGCAGCCACTTCACGGCCGCATCTTTATCGCCACCGGTGGCCTGCAGCGCTTGCTTGCAGTCCATCATCGGCAGGTTGGTAATTTCACGCAGTTCTTTGACCAAGGCGGCAGTGATTTCTGCCATGTGAGTTTCTCCTCGTGAATTGCTTCAAGGTGCACGCGGCGGCATGAATCAGACACGATCCGCTCGGCCGCGGTTCAGGATGAATGAATGGTGAGTTCGCCAACAGCAAGGGCGGGCGAAAAAGCCCGCCCTGCATGAACGTTCTGTGCAGACTAGGCAGCGCCGACCGGCTCGCCCTTGTCAGCACCTTCGCCCTTGTCCTTCTTGCCGGCAGTGGCATTGGCGCGGCCAGCGGCCACGGCATCGGCCAGATGACGCATGATCAGCTCGATCGAGCGGATACCGTCATCGTTGCCCGGAATCGGCAGATCGACTTGATCTGGATCGCAATCGGTATCGATCAGCGACACGGTGGTCACGCCCAGAGCCTGAGCTTCCTTGACCGCGTTCTTTTCCTTGCGCGGGTCGGTGATGACCAGGCATTCGGGAATGCGGTTGAGCGTGCGCAGACCGTTGAGGTTGCGATACATCTTGCGGTACTCGCGAGCGAGCGCCGACTGCATCTTCTTGCTGTAGTTTTCGATTTCCGTGCCGTTGCGCAGCTTCTCGACTTCTTCCAGGCGAGTCAGACGCCTGCGAATGGTGCGGAAGTTCGTCAGCGTGCCACCGAGCCAACGCTCGGAGACGAACGGCATGCCGCAGCGGCTGGCTTCTTTTTCGATCGCCGCGCTGGCTTGCTTCTTGGTGCCGACGAACAGGATCAAACCGCCGCCAGCGGCCACCTTCGCCAGGTACTTCTTGGCCATCAACAGACCGCGGATCGTTTCGCGGACGTCGATGATATGGATCAGATTCTTGCGGGCGTAGATATAGCGGGCCATCTTCGGGTTCCACTTGCTAGCCCGGTGCCCGTAATGCACGCCTGCTTCGATCAGTTCTTGAACGAGCGTTTCAGCTGCCACAATCCAACTCCTTGCTTTAAGCGCCGCTGCGCCGGGCGAAAAGACCGACACCCCACCTTTCGGGGCCAATGCGGTTCATCAGGTCGAGGACCTTTGCCCGATTCCTACTTAAAAAAGCCCATCTGCGGTCGACAGCCACCTGTCGAGACCAGCAGACAAGAACGAATCGGTCAATGTACCGCTTTTGGTGAGCTTGGTCAACGCGCATCGACCAAGCTTTGTGGTTGAACCAGCCTCGCTAGCCGGCAGAGTCCGGGCACGCTGTTGCTTGCGATCCCAACGAGCTTCAACCGCGACACCTAGCCAGTCCAGAGCCCGATATAGGCCTTCAGCGCCGATTCCAGCCCCGCCGAGTGGCAGAAGACGATGACGGGAGAATAGACCGTGTTGAACATGTCCCACCGCCACTGTTCCGCCGGATACGGAACCACCATCGTGGCGGCAGGGCCAATGCTGAGCAAATAGCCACTCAGCAGAGCCAAAAGCCCGATGATAAGTGCCAGCTGCGTACGCCCTACCGACGATGCCGAAGCCTCCTGCCGCATCGAACCGCTCCTTGCTGCTGGGACATCGACCGAATCCCATGGAACCACACGCAGAGTAATCGCGGCCAAAGAGCGAGCTACTGGCTGCGAGAAAAAGCCTTTTCCAACAAGGCTTTAGGATCACCGACGTCTGACCAAACAGCCAAGTCCGCGATGATCGATCAAACAGGCGAAACGCAACTGAACTTGATCGGCGGAAATGAGAAAGCTCGGGGACTAGGATTCGAACCTAGAATGAGGGAGCCAAAATCCCTAGTGTTACCATTACACCATCCCCGATCGCTGTTCGCGAAGTCGGCTATTGTAAAGAAACTTTGATACGCCGCAACGCCTGTATTGAGGTGTCGACGAATTGCAAGGTTCGCCCCCCTCGTGCGCAGGAAACCCGCATGCGGGAAAAAGCGGTCGCCGCGGCGATTAGCCCTCCGTCACGGTATCTTTCGGGGCGCGGCTGACCACGGAAAACGCCAGTTGTTCCAATTCGATCGCCAAATCAACGCCCACGGTGCTGATCTCTTTGGGGAGCGAAATCGTGACGGGCGCGAAGTTCAGCACCCCCTCGACGCCGGCTTGCACCACTTGCTCGGCCACTCCCTGAGCGGCCGCCGCTGGCACCGCGACAATCGCCAGGCGAATGTTTTGCTCTTGGATAATGCGGTGCAGATCGGCAATCGCATAGACCGGCACGCCTTCGATTTGGGCACCGACTTTATTGGGATCAACGTCGAATGCAGCAACAACGCGAAAGCCTTGTTCGCCGAAACCGCGATAGCCTAATAGTGCGCGGCCCAGGTTACCTAGGCCGACCAGCGCGACCGGCCACTCGCGATTGGTGCCTAAGATGCGTTTAATGGCCGCGACGAGTTCGTCGCATCGATAGCCAATGCCAGGGTAGCCAAACTGGCCAAAATACGCCAAATCCTTGCGGACCTGGGCATCGGTAAAGCCAAGCAGACGGCCAAGTTGCGTCGAGCTGGTGGTCTCTTGCCCGTCGCGCATCAAATGCTGCAATTCGCGCAAGTACAAGCTCAAACGGCTGACAACCGCTTTAGGTACCGAGGGCTCCGCCCCCGAGGCTTCTGATTTGCCTTTTGGATCGGCCATAAGAAGTCGTAAGTGACGATCCTCACAAACGATACGGTAATCCGCGTCCGTTTGTACTGTAAAGCAGGAGCGGCCGACTCACAACCCCGTTCAGACCATGCGCGCATGCAAAAACGCCTGGAAGGCACTAGCCCTCAAGGCGTTTTTGCATCTGTCCGTGGCGAGCCCTGCGAGAATTGCTACCTATTCGGTGATGTAATCTTCGTTGTCCGCCCACAGTTCGCCGGTGGTGGTATTAAACAGCCAGCCGCCGGTGCCAGTCACGTGAGCGGCCGTTGCAGGCGAAGCCGTGATCGTGGTGACCGTGTTGGAATTGGTGAACGGGTTATCCGGCAATTGGCGGATATAGGGGCCGTAAGGATAGCTGGTGCCGGTTCCTTGAGCACCGCTGACGTTCGTCGACTTTGTCAGCTCGATGAGCGTCGCCGACGGCAGCTTGCCATCATGGTGGGTGCGATAGAGTTCGATCTGCGAGCGCAGCGTGTGCAGATTGAACTTCAAGGTGCTGACCTTGGCGTCGGTGGTGGAATCGGCGAATTGCGGAATGATGGTCGCCGCTAACACAGCCATAATCACGACCACAATGAGCACTTCGACCAGGGTAAAGCCGGACTGACGACGGACGTTCATAACAGATTCGCCTCACAGAAGTTGGGACTTTGCTAGGGTGCCGGCAGCGATTATTAGCGAGGCAGGTCTCGCGAATCGCAGTGAGCAAGTCCATCAACAGCTTGATGGTGCATTGGCCCCACAGAAGTTTCTTAGGTTGCCCGTTCTGAACGTCAAATCGAAGTACCCGTCCGCAGCTAAGCAATTCCGCGGGACTCCCTTGCCTGGGTTAGCCTGCCCCTTTCAGCCGTTTCAATAGGCAAAGAAGCCGGCTGGGCTGAAGCAGATTTTTTCGCACGGGCCCTGTCGGTCGCGATACCTACAGATTCGAGCTGGCAATTATTTGCCTGCGTAATCGCGCAAGACACTTTTTTCTTCTTAAAAGTCCCCTGCTACGCCGACCATTCATTTGTCGCGAGAGATGTAGTTTGCCTACACACTCCATCTCAAGCTGTTACCCCAGTTTGTCGATGTTAGAC
>JAEZGD010000076.1 GCA_023417165.1 Planctomycetota bacterium | reverse complement strand
GACCATGATCATGCCGGCCGCCATTCGCTATCAAGGCGAACTGGCGCACGTTGCCGCCAGCGTCAAGGCTGCCGGGCTGTCGCCTGACACCGAATTGCTGGAGAAGGTTTCGTCGCTGACCAAGTCGTTCAAAGAGAGCATTCAAGTGCTCGAAAAGAAGCTTGATCATCACGGCGACACCAGCGTCCTCGGCGAAGCCAAGCATTACAACCGCGACGTCGTGCCTGCGATGCAAGAAGTTCGCAAGTACGCCGACGAATTGGAATGCGTGGTGGCCGACGACCTCTGGCCGCTGCCGACCTATCAGGAAATGCTGTTCATCAAGTAAGACGCCAGGCGGGCTCCTCCGCCCGCGGTCTTAACGGTTGACTTCCTGGCCGCGCCTTCACGCCTTACTAGCGTCGAAGGCGTGGCTTGTTTCTTGGCGGCTCAAGGCGTACCCTCGTGGGCTCCAGGTGAAACGATTCTGCGGACGTATTCGAGAAAGTTGCTGCCATGACCCCCCGCGAAGTGTTGGCCTTGTGCCGCGAAAAGGATGTGAAGTCGGTCGATCTGCGGTTCATGGATTTTCCCGGTCTGTGGCAGCACACCACCATTCCGGTCAGCAAGCTCACCGAAGACTTGTTCGAAGATGGGCTCGGCTTTGATGGCAGCAGCATTCGCGGCTGGCAGGCGATTAACGAAAGCGACATGCTGATTGTGCCGCAGCCCGATACGGCGTTTCTCGATCCGTTCACCGAGATTCCCACGCTGGTGATGATCTGCAACGTGCAAGATCCGATCACGCGCGAAGATTACAGCCGCGACCCGCGCAACGTCGCCCGCAAGGCGGTCAACTACCTGCGCTCGACCGGCATCGCCGATACGGCGTATATCGGCGCCGAAGCCGAGTTCTTCATCTTCGATGACATTCGCTTCGATCAAAACGCGCACGAAGGCTACTACCACATCGACAGCATCGAAGGCCAGTGGAACCGCGGTCGCGTCGAAGGACCTAACCTGGGTCACAAAGTGCGCTACAAGGAAGGTTACTTCCCGGTTCCGCCGACCGATCAGATGATGGACATTCGCAACGAGATGATGCAGACGATGATCGAGTGTGGGCTCGATGTCGAATGCCAACATCACGAAGTCGCCACGGCCGGGCAAAGCGAGATCGACCTGCGCTATCAAGATATGGTGCGCATGGCCGACCAGATGTTGATGTACAAGTACATCGTCAAGAACGTGGCGCGCAAGTGGGGCAAGACAGTCACCTTCATGCCCAAGCCGCTCTTTGGCGACAATGGCAGCGGCATGCACACGCATCTTTCGCTGTGGCGCGACGGCGAGCCGCTGTTTGCCGGCGGCGGTTACGCTGGTGTCAGCGATATGGCCATGCATGCCATCGGCGGCCTGCTGAAGCACGCCCCGGCGATCCTGGCGTTTACCAATCCGACGACCAATAGTTACAAGCGCTTGGTGCCTGGCTATGAAGCGCCGGTGAATCTCGCTTATTCGCAGCGCAATCGTTCGGCGGCGATTCGCATTCCCATGTATAGCCCGAGCCCGAAATCAAAACGGGTCGAGTTCCGTTGTCCCGATCCTAGTTGCAATCCGTATCTGGCGTTTGCAGCCATGCTAATGGCGGTGATCGACGGCATTCAGAACAAGTTCAGCCCTGGCCAACCGCTCGACAAAGATATTTATGATTTGCCGCCCGACGAGTTGGCTGCCGTTCCCAAAACGCCTGGCAGCTTAGATCAAGCGCTCGATGCGCTCGAAAAGGATCACGAGTTCCTGCTGCGCGGCGACGTCTTCTCGCCCGATGTGATTCAAACGTGGATCAAGTACAAGCGTTTGCAAGAGGTTGACGCGCTGCGTCTGCGTCCGCATCCGTACGAGTTCTGCTTGTACTACGATATTTAGCACCAGTCGCCGGTCGAGTCGCAGCGCGGTTTCTGGTCGTGGCGTAAACGCTCTTCTCTCATCGTCCACAAAGGATGCCAGACTTCCTATGTCTTCCGATCTCCTCGCCCGGATGGCCAAGTTTGATACGCCGACGATCTGCAACGTGATCGAGCTGTTTCATGTGCGCCCGCGGAACGTGGGCTACATGGATGGCCGCGTGAAGTGCAATTTTCCGGAGTTGCCGCCGCTGGTGGGTTATGCGGCCACGGCTAGCTTTCGCAGCGATGCGCCACCCATCGGCGGCGATGCCTATGGCAGCATGCAGGCGCAGCTTCGGCAATTCGAGCAACTGCCAGGGCCGGCCGTGGTGGTGTTTCAGGACCTCGACGATCCGCCCGTCTCGGCCGTGTTCGGCGAAGTGATGTGCAGCACTTACAAGGCGTTTGGCAGCGCGGGCTTGGTCACCAACGGTGCGGGGCGTGACTTGCAACAGGTGCGCGCGATTGATTATCCGGTCTTCACCGGTTCGACGATTTGCTCGCATGGCTATTGCCACATGCTGCATCTGGGGTTGCCGGTGCGCGTCGGCGGCCTGATGGTTAATCAAGGCGATCTGCTACATGGCGATGCCAACGGTGTCACCAATATTCCGCCAGCCATTGTGGATGAGATTCCGGACGTGGCGGTGGAGTTTCTGCAGGCCGAAGAAATCATGTTGGAGTATGTAAAGGGTCCTGGCGAGAAGCAGCAGGCAGAGTTCGATCGTCGTCGTCAGGAATTTCAGGCTGTTGTTGTTGCGTTGACGCAGCGCGTCAGCCGGCAGCGTTAAGCCTGGGGGCGGGGGGAAGCGAGCCCCCTAAATGTTTCCACGATGCGCGTGCAGGCAACTTGCTGAAGGTCACCTGCGCTTGCTTTCGCGCGCTGAGCGCGGTATGCCAATGATCGTTGCAGCGGTCTTGCACGAAAGGAATCTCTCATGGTCTCGTCCGCCTACGCTGAAGATTGGATCGAACGCGGCAATGAATGCCTGCAAGCGGGTGATGCCGAGCAGGCGGTCGAACTCTTCGACAAAGCGATTGAAGTCGATCCCGCCAATGCCCAAGCGTGGTATTGCAAAGGCTGCGCGCTCGGGGTGCTGGAACGGCATGCCGAAGCTGCGAGCGCCTATCTGGAATGCTCTCGCCTGGAGCCCGATCGCAGCATCGTCTGGTACAACCTGGGCAACGCGCTGCAGAGTCTCGAGCAGTTCGACGAAGCGCTCAATTGCTTCGCCATCGCGACTCAACTCGATCCTGCCGATGCCGATGCTTGGATCAATCGCGGCCGTTTACTCGATGATCGTGGCGAATCGCAGGAAGCGGTGAATTGTTATAACCACGCGCTCGAGTTGGCGCCTGAAGACGTCGTCGCCTGGGCGAACCGCGGCAACAGTTTGGCCAGCTTAGGTCGACCTGAAGAGGCGATGATCAGTTATCGCAAGGCGCTGACGCTCGATGATAGCTACTGGCAAGCGCATCTCGGCGCATCGCAAGCACTCATGCAACTCGAACGTTATGTCGAGGCGCTCCAGCATGTCGATCAAGGGTTGGAGCAGGTGCCAGAGGACGCCTGCGCGTGGTGTAATCGCGGCTTGATGCTCGCGCATCTCGATCGTGACGAAGAAGCGCTCTCCTCGTTTCGCAAAGCGGCTGAACTTGATCCCGACGAGCCGGTGATTTGGAACAACCTGGGCGAATCCTTGCTG
>JAEZGD010000058.1 GCA_023417165.1 Planctomycetota bacterium | reverse complement strand
GCTGGTGCGTTACGCCGCCCTGGTGCTGTCGATGACGCGCGGGCATCGCGAGGCGATTTTGACACAATGGCCCGAAGCCGCGGGCCGTATCGAGTTGGTCAGCCGTGACCGCTCAGATATTGCCGATCCCATTGGCGGCCCGGCCGAGCTTTATCGCCGGTGCGCCGAGCAGATCGACAATCAGCTCAGCAAGTGGGTGGATGAACTAGACCTGGACAGCATTGCGCTTCCAGAAGAGAAAGATCCTTAGGACGAGCGACATGCGTATCGCGATTGGCAGCGATCATCGCGGCTTTCATGTGAAAGCCAAGCTGATGCAACTGCTGCAACAATGGGGTCACGAAGTCGTCGATGACGGCGCCTTCGATTGCCAAAGCGTCGACTATCCCGACATCGCCGCCGGCGTGAGCCGCAAGGTTTCCACCCGCGAAGTGTATCGCGGCATATTGATCTGCGGCACGGGCATTGGCATGGCCATCGCCGCCAACAAATTTCCAGGCGTGCGTGCGGCCCCGTGTCACGACGAAGTCACTGCCGAGATGAGCCGCCGCCACAACGACGTCAACGTGTTGTGTCTCTCGGCCGATCTGCTTGGCGAGCGCCGCATCGATCGTATGGTCGAACTTTGGCTGCGCACCGAGTTCGAAGGTGGCCGCCATGCGCGCCGTGTGGAACGCATCGGCGAGTTCGAACAAGAACGCCTCTTGGCGATCGAAAATGGCGTCGTGAAAAGCTAAGCGAATCTGTGCCACAGGCCGCTAGTCTGTGCGCAGCAAGCGTTTACTTTGCTTCGGCAAAATAGTCGGGCAGATTCTTCTTGGTCGCACGCAAGATTTCCAGAATCGCTGTGCGATCTTCAGCCGACAGGTGGGCGAAGTCCTTGCTGGTGTCCTTGCCAGTCAGGACTTCATGCAAGCGTCGATAGACGTACTCCAGCATCACCGGCGGCAACTCGTCGAACGCTTCGCTTTCGATCACATAGCTGCAAGGATACTTGAATACCCTTCGCTCAAGATCGAACTGCCGCAAGGAACGCCCCTGGGCGTCCTTCGTCCCTTGAGAGGAGAACTCTTCGGCAAACCCGCTAACGCCGACGATACGATCTTTGAGCGGCGCTTCTTCGCTGAACAGCAGGCATTTCACCAAAGGTTCGCCGACACTCTTGATGCGGCTATTCGTGCTGTCCCAAACGTGATCAGCGGGCTTGCCCAATTCGCGATTAAGCGAGTCTTGATAATGCGTCGCCTGGCGGGCGGTATACGAGGCGCGAGTGATAAGGTTATGCGCCATGGTTTGATGTTCCATCACCATCAGCGCGACGATATCGCTATGCGGCGTCAGATATGCGTCGCGATCGAACCGCTCGCCCAAATCGGTGAGATTCAGATTCGCCGCGTCGTTTTCGGTGCGAGGATTCTTCTTGTCGGCCACGATCAAGTTGCCGAGATGCTTCATGTCGCCATGCGTACCGGAGACATACCAACCGCCCCAGCGCTCTTCGATGGGACTGCTATGGTCGATCCGGAACGATCCGGCCGAGAGCACCGGTTGCCCGCCGCGATCCGAGAACACCGAACGGACGACATGCCCCGGCACGTTTTGTGTCTGCGACGAGCCGTGGCAGATAAGACAGTTATCGGTCTGGCGGACAAAGAGCGGCTTCTCGCCAGGCTCTTGATCGATGGTGTAATAGACCGTGCCCAGATGCGGATCGACAGCCGAGATTTCGAGCACGTCGCCGTTGTGGCAGTAGCCGACATAGACATCGTCGCTAAAGTAGAGCGCCCGCGGCGTGCGTGGGGCGATGCGTTGACGCTGGAGGCTCGTCTTCGAATAGACCAGCATTTGCGAAGAGACTGGCACTTCCAGCGCGTCGAGGAGTGGCTTCAGATAGCCGAATTTGTCGTCGTACTGCAGTGACTGCTTGCCCTGCTCCAGATCCTCCATCAGGCGGCTGACGCGGTTCTGCGGCTTCGACTGCGAGTAGTTGATTGGCGGCAATTCAAAGTCATCGCTCGCCAGCGCAACGTTTCCAGCCAGCCCGCAGCAAATCCCCAGCACCAGCCAATAAATGCGCATCAGCCCGCCCTCGCTTAAATCGGAGTCTTTAGTCCAATTTAAGAAACGAGGCATTGGGTGTCAACCTTTTATCAAGGGCCAGAGCGACTTATTACTTACGCTGCCAAAGCCAATCGCCAGCGCAAGCGTTTATTGTATCTAGGTTTAGGCGCACCTTCCGCGATTGAGCCAGTACGCCTGATCTATTGGAGTGTCAGTCGCAGGCTTAGTTACAAATCGACCTGGATACTGACGAGCCCGAGGCCTACACTCCCCCCCGAACAATTGCCGCAAAGTCCAGATTGCCGGAGTACCGATGGCTGCGTGGGATTCGAATAGGCCGAGCATACCTGCGTGGCTGTCTGCGGTTGTGGCTGGCATTTGGCTAATTGCCGGCAGCGGCTGCGTGCACATCAACAACTATACGGAATTCTCCGGCGTCGATCAGTTCGAAGCGGAAGGCGCGCCGCTGCGTTCGTTTGTTCGCGACTACGCCGACTTCGAGGTCGTCAGTCTTTTGGGTGTCATCACAAGGACAACAAACGCATTGCCATTTGCAATCGAAGTTTCTGCTCTAGACGAATCTGGCACACATCGTGAGTTGGTCATCGATCATCTCGAGATCGTGTATGCCGACGGCTCCCTAGGCCGGCGTTGGGAGCGACCGCAATCGGTAACCTTCCAAACTCCACCAAAGCTTCAGAAGGCAAGCTACGTTTTCGAAGACGCCATCGACCGCGATATGGACTTCACGCTGAAAGTCCAAGGGCACTATGTATTGCACGATGGAACCGTGGTGCCAGTAGGGGGAAGCGCCCAGTTCACGCATCATAAGCGGGTTGGGCTATTGCCATCTCTGGTCGTTCTGAGCGGTGTATAGCGCTGGCACAACTTTGATAGCTTGTTCGAATCTTACGGACGGCAATTTCGCTCGGCGGCTTTGCGAACTTGCGCTGTGGCATGACGCATCACTCGTTCCAACAATACCATCTCATCGGGTTGTGGTTCACGTGCCAATTGCACCTTAACGCCGCCATCATCGACGCGAAACTCTTTAAGCAACCCGTCCGGTAAGTGGTCGCGCACCAAGAGTTCCAGTAGCTCGTTGATCGCCAATTCTGGATGGCTGCCGCAAGGGTCAGGTTCGCCGCGTTCGAGCGCTCGCAAGTGATTGATAATGTAAAACGCATCTGCATCGTCGGGCGGAATAAGTTGTTCGGCGCGAGTGAGCAATGGCCCGGCAGCGTCTAATTGGCCGCGATGATGCGAAAAGATTCCATACGCGCCCAAGCAGCGCGCCAGCAAGAGACGATCGCCAGACTTCTCTGCCAACTCCACCGCACGAGCATGGAACTGCGCCGCGTCCTCGTGGCGTTCTTGCTGGTCAGCATAGATTGCATAGTTGCGTAACACGCTGGCGGCCAGCGCCGGCTGCTTACTTTGTTGTGCAACTTCCAATGCCTGGCGATAGGCGTCATCAACTTGGTCGTGCTGTCCCGCTTGATCGTAAGCATCGGCTAGGCCTTCCCAGGACTCTACGACGACCTTGGGATCTCGCCGCTGAGTGGCAAGATCCACTATGGCGCGACTCGCTTCGATGCGCACGGCGTGATCTTGCGTTTGCCGGGCAATGTTAGCAAGCAAGATAGTCGCGTTTAACAACAGCCGCGGGTCCGATGGAGGATGCGCGAGCAGCGTGCTGCGCAGCGATTGCAGCACACGTTGGCTAAGCTCGGGCGTGCGACGTTCACTTTGATCGATGCAGGCCGATAACAGGTTTTGTTGCAGCTTTGGCGGCAGCTCTTTCCACTCGTCGAACATCGGAGTCGTTGACTCGACTGCGCCGGCCAATGCATACGCGCGAATAACCAGATCGCTGGCGACCTGATCGTTGCCAGCCTTCCAGTCAATGCTGACGGCTTGCTCGGCAACGGGCAGCGCTTCGCGATATTTCGCCCGTTCGATCAACAGATCGGCCAGCGGCGCCAAGCCATACGCAAAGCCAGGATGGTCGACGCCATAAAAGTCTTTGCGCTCGTTTAAGCTGGTTCGCAGAACTTGTTCGGCTTCGTCCAACTGACCGGTGCGAATCAGAATGTCGCCCAGATTCATCCAGTAGGTCAGGCGATCCTTCTGGGAAGCCTTGTCAGTAGCGGGGATGGCCGTGGCGGTGCGACAAGCCTCGGCTGCGCGCGAGAGATCGCCGACTCCGCAGAGCACGCACGCAACATTGAACATTGCCGCAGCATACAGCATATGTTGGTCGCCACGCTGCTGCCGGACTTGTTCCGCAGCTTCGACAACTAGCGCTTCGGCCTGCAACGTATCGCCGGCTTGAAAACGCTCCATCGCCCCGTTCAAAACCGCTTCGAGCGCTGCCTTATCGATGAGCTTTGTCTTCGGCTGCGAGCCTGCAACTGACCGCCAGATTCGTTGGAACATCTGCCGCTCCTTAAGACGAGAGCGGTTAGTCTATAGAGAAAAGAAGCCACATGCCAACAAAAGCTGGCGAGGCAGATACTCGCTCGAGATGAGATGTTTTCCTACATGAAGTCCAACAAAAAGCCCTGCTGATCGCTAAGACCAGCAGGGCTTTGAGGTTTTCAAACTAAGGCCGCTCGCGGCTTAGTACATGTCGTGGTCGCCGCCGTGACCACCCTTCTTGCCGCCAGCCTTCGGCTTTTCGGCGATCAGGGCATCGCTGGTCAGCAGCAGGGTCGCTACCGAAGCAGCGTTGGCCAGCGCGGTGCGGGTGACCTTGGTCGGGTCGATGACGCCGGCCTTCACCAGGTCTTCGAAGGTGTCGGTCAGGGCGTTGTAACCGAAGTTACCCTTCTGGTCGAGAACCTTCTCGCACACGATGCCGCCATCCTTGCCTGCGTTCTGACTGATCATGGTCAGCGGAGCGCGGCAAGCACGCAGCACGATTTCGTAACCGGTGCGTTGGTCGGTGGTCAGTTCTTCGCCGGCCTTCACTTGGCCCGAAGCACGCAGCAGAGCGACACCGCCGCCCGGCAGAATGCCTTCTTGCACCGCAGCGCGGGTGGCATGCAGGGCGTCTTCGACGCGAGCCTTCTTTTCCTTCATTTAGCTTTCGGTCGCGCCACCGA
>JAEZGD010000051.1 GCA_023417165.1 Planctomycetota bacterium | reverse complement strand
CTTGTGCGCCAAACGCGCCAAGCAAATGCGAGCCTGTTCTTCGGTCACGCCGCCGATCTCGTACAACACGGTGCCTGGCTTGATAACGGCGACCCAGTAATCGGGTTCGCCTTTGCCAGTACCCATGCGCACTTCGAGCGGCTTGCTACTAACCGACTTGTGCGGGAAAACACGCACATACAGTCGGCCTTCGCCGCGAATATATTGTTGAGCAGCAATACGGCCGGCTTCGATCGTCGTCGCCTTGATCCAACCGCCCTGGGTTGCCTGCAAGCCGAAATCGCCAAAAACCACGCGGTTGCCGCGGGTCGCATTACCTTTTATGCGACCTCTTTGGCTTTTTCGGTGCTTGACCCGCTTCGGCATCAGCGCCATTGGAATCGTCTCCCGTATGCATACCTTGATTGACCCACACTTGAATTCCGATGTTCCCTTGCGGCGTCGGGGCTTCGTGGAAGCCGTAATCGATCTTCGCCTGCAAGGTGCTCAACGGAATGGAGCCGGCGTTCGCCTTCTCGCAGCGGGCCATTTCGGCACCGCCCAGACGACCGGCTAATTGAATCTTGATTCCCTTCGCACCCGCATCCATCGTGGTTTCGATCGCACGTTTCATGGTGCGACGGAAGCTGGCGCGCTTGGAAAGTTGTTGCCCGATATCTTCAGCCACTAGTTGGGCCATGATCTCAGGGCGGTTGATTTCTTCGATCTTGAGGTTCACGCGGCGGCCAGTCAGGTTCTGCAGCTCTTCCTGCAGGATCTCGACTTCCTGGCCCTTCTTGCCGATGATCAAGCCTGGCCGCGCGACGTGCAGCACCACGCGAACTTCGTCGCGGGTACGCTCGATCTCAATCCGGTCGATACCCGCCTGGCGATACTGGCTCTTGGTTGGGTGGTTCTTGATAAAGTCGCGGATCTTCTTGTCCTCGACGAGCAGATCAGCGAACTGCTGCTTCGAGGCGTACCAACGGCTCTTCCATCCCACGACCACGCCAGTGCGAAAACCGACTGGATTGACTTTCTGACCCATACGTATGCTCTTGTTTTGTGGGGCAAGGAGTTGCCTTGCCAGTCCCTTGTGCCAGTCCAGCGAGTCTGCTGACCTGGCGTCAAAGCCTACAATTCTTCGATGTCCGCCAGCGTCACATGGATGTGGCTGGTACGCTTCAGGATCTGCATCGCCATGCCACGGGCACGGGGCTGGATCCGCTTAAAGGTCGGGCCGCCGTCGACACGCACTTCGGCGATGACCAGCTGCTCGACGTTGGCCGTCTTGCCTTGGTTTTGATCGGGGTCCTGAGCATTGCCCAGAGCGCTACGGACAACCTTTTCCAGGAAGCGAGCGCCGCGGTTGGGCATGTAACGCAGGATGTCGAGCGCTTCGTCCGCGAATTTGCCGCGGATCAGGTCCGCCATCGGGCGCACTTTGCGAGCGCTGATGCGAATGTTCTTGTGGGAAGCACGGAAACTCATTGATACACCTCGCTTGACACGCCTTCACGGCGTGAGCGGTTACTTTTTAGCCTTGCCGCCGTGACCGCGAAACGTACGAGTCGGGGCGAACTCGCCGAGTTTGTGGCCGACCATGTCTTCGGTCACGAACACTTTCACATGCAGTTTGCCGTTATGCACCATGAACGTGTTGCCGACGAACTCGGGCACGATCACGCAGGCTCGCGACCAAGTCTTGATCGGAGCGCCGTTGGCGGCTTGCACCTTTTGGAACACCTTGGGGTCCACATAAGGACCCTTCTTGCTGCTGCGACCCATAGGAAGTTGTCAGTGGTCGGATGTCAGTGGACTGTAAATGCGACTAGCGCAACTTCTGGACGCCGTAGCGACGCGAGCGACGACGACGGACGATCGCCGAGTTCGACGGCTTGCGACGCTTGCGAGTCATACCGCCCTTGGTCGGCTTGCCTTGCGGCGTCACGGGATGGCGACCGCCCTTCGTGCGACCTTCACCACCACCGTGCGGGTGGTCGATCGGGTTCATGGCCGTACCACGAACGTGCGGGCGAATACCCTTCCAGCGATTGCGGCCAGCCTTACCAATCACGACGTTCATGTGATCGCCGTTGCCGATCATCCCGATCGTCGCCCGGCATAGACCAGGGATACGACGGATTTCACCGCTGGGTAGCTGAATCTGGGCCCAAGCCGCTTCACGAGCCATCAACGTCGCGCCCATACCCGCCGAGCGGCACAGGATACCGCCTTGGCCAGGCAGCAACTCGATGTTGTGAATCGCGGTGCCAGCTGGAATGTTCTTCAGGGGCAAGCAGTTGCCAACGGTCGGCGGCGCACTGGGGCCGTTCTCGAGCATTTGACCAACTTGCAAGCCTTCGGGAGCGAGAATGCAAGCCTTCTCACCATCAACATAGTGCAGCAGCGCGATGCGGGCCGAGCGATTCGGGTCGTACTGAATCGAATGGACCTTCGCGGGAATGCCGTCCTTGCTGCGACGGAAGTCGATCACGCGGTACTGTTGCTTGTGACCACCGCCACGATGCCGAGCAGTGATGAAGCCTTGGTTATTGCGACCGCCCTTCTTCTTCTTGGGACGGAGCAGGCTCTTTTCCGGCTTGACGCCCTTCGTCAGCTCTTTGAAGTCGCTGACGCTGGCGTTGCGGCGGCCGGCAGTCGTAGGACGGTATTGTCGAATGCCCATGGTCTTGTCTCTTTAGCAAGCGAAGGGAAATCACCCTTCGATGGCGTTGTCTTGTCTGCGTCTGGGCCAGGAGCTGTCGCTTCCCGGCTCGCTGCGGCCTTAGAACAGGTTGATCGTGTCGTCCGGACCCAAGGTCACGAGCGCCTTCTTCCAGTTACGGGTGTAACCCATGTGGAAGCGATGGCGACGCGGCTTGCCTTTGCGGTTCTGCGTACGCACGGCCAACACTTTGACGTTGAACAAGCCTTCGACCGCTTGCTTCACGTCTTCTTTGGTCGCGTTAGTATTCACTTCAAACGCATATTGGTTGATCCGGGTCGAGCGGTGCATGCTCTTTTCGGTCACCAGCGGGCGAAGCAGCACTTCGTGCGGCATCAGCTCCAGCTTGCGTGTTTTCGTTGCCGTAGTGGTCATGACTTACAATCTCCAGCCGCTGGGGCCAGTCCTACAGAGCCGACATTAAGCCTTGGTGCCGGCAGTCTTGTTCTTCAGGGCATCGAGGGCGGCGCGGGTCACCAACAGGCGGCGCGGCTTGAGCACCGACAGGGCGTTCAGCTCGGCAACCGGGGCGATCGTCACGCGTTCGATGTTTCGCAGGCTCTTGTAAACATTGACGTCGTAGCCGTTGGTCGTGACCAGCGTGCTTTGACCTTCCAGCTTCAGAGCCTTCAGGATGCCGGCCATTTCCTTCGTCTTTGGCGCGCCAATCGACAGGTCGTCGATCACCACGACCGAGTCGCTTTCCAGCTTCGAGGCGACCGCCATCCGGGTTGCCAACTGCAAAGCCTTGCGTGGCAAGCGATAGCTGAAATCGCGGGGACGCTTGGCAAAGCTGTGGGCACCGCCGACGCGAATGTTCGTGCGACGCGAACCAGCACGGGCGTTACCGGTTCCCTTCTGGCGATACATCTTCTTGGTCGAGCCGGCAACATCGCTGCGCGTCTTGGTCCGCATCGTGCCCTGGCGAAGATTCGCCTGGTACATGACGACCGCATCGTGCAGCAGTTGCTTGTTGATCGACGGAGCAAGATCGGTCGCCACGATTTCGTAGCGGCCGACTTCTTTGCCGGTGCGATCATAAACGGGCAAGCTGGCCATGTTTCACCTACTGTAGCCGTGCTGTTTTGCGAGAGGCGAGCCCACGCAAGCCAGCGACCACTCTTAGCAATCTATGATTTCAGTTGTGTTACTCGACAGCCCGCTCGCGACGCGAGTGGACTCCCGACACTAAAACTTGTTCGTTTCGCGAATGATCACCATGCCGCCAGCGGGGCCAGGGACGGCACCGTGTATCAGCAGCAGGCCATTCTCTTCGTCAACCCGCACAACCTTGATGTTGCGCGTGGTGACGCGTTCGTTACCGTACTGGCCGGCCATCTTTTTGCCCTTCTTGGGGCGACCGCCACCGCGGTTAGCAGCCATACCGCCGGTACCACCTTGTTGGCGGTGGACCTTCTTGGTGCCGTGCGAAGCACGCATACCACCGAAGCCCCAACGCTTCATAACGCCCTGGAAGCCGCAACCCTTGGTGGTGGCGATGACGTCAACGGCCTTCACGCCATTGAACAGGCCAACCGTAAGCGTCGCGCCCACAGCCAAGTCGCCGGCAGGACCACGGAATTCGCGAATGAAGCGTTGCGGCTCGCAATCAGCCTTGGCAACCGCTTCGACACCGGCAGCTTTACGCTTCTTCGACCGCTTGCTTTCAAGGACAGCGACGTGACCCCGTTCACTACGGCCCGCCAAACGGCGAGGCTTGTCTCCAAAGCCCACTTGCACAGCCTCGTAGCCATCGCGCTCCTGAGTGCGAACTTGGAGCACGCGGCAAGGACCTGCTTGAATGACGGTGACCGGGAAGGCCTTTCCCGTCTCGTCAAATACCTGAGTCATCCCGACCTTGCGGCCGAGTAGTCCTTTTGCCATCGCAGTAAGCCTTGTATCTATGGGGTCAGTCGCCTCTGGGATCACGGGAACAAGGAAACGCCTTGTCCCGGATTACCCATGCGGCATCCGGTGCATAGACCTGTACAATTGAGCCCGTCGCAACCCTATCGCGACGAAGCCTTGATTTTGATGTCGACGCCCGCCGGCAGGTTAAGCTTGTTCAGCGCTTCGATCGTCTTGGCGGTCGCCTGCACGATGTCGATCAGCCGCTTGTGCGTGCGGATCTCGAATTGCTGGCGAGCCTTCTTATCGATGTTCGGTCCGGCAAGGACCGTGTAACGCTCGATCCGCGTCGGCAGGGGGATCGGTCCGTGGACTTCGGAGTGAGTCCGCTTGGCGGTTTCAACGATCTCCGCGGCGCTCTGATCGAGGATCGCGTGATCGTAGGCCTCCATGCGGATGCGGATGACTTCTTGCTGAGCCACGTCTATTCACTCCTGCAGGCGGCCGGTTGAACTTCCGCGGCCGCAACGGTCCCAATTCTTTCGGCATTCTCCCGGCGACTATTTACCGCCAAGGGGAAACCAACGATCTTAAAATTCGTTTCTAACCCCGTCAATGCCCTTTTGCGCAACAAGATTTATTTTCTTGCCCGCACGGCATTGGAGAGATCTGACCTGTCGTCACTGAAGCGATGCTTATCGGTCTTCGGCGCGTCGACGGGTCAAGTAAACTATCGCAAGTTCCAAGGGTTCGCAACGGGCGGCAAGAAATTGCGCAGCTTTCTTGCCCTCGCTGCTGCGTTGCAGGTTGCCTATCTCACGCAGTTGTATGATTCCGGAGGCTGATTTTGCCGGTCGCGGTCAGTTTGGCGAGTCGAGCCGAGGGCGGAAAAATATCGCCGCTTTTATTCGAAAAGCGGCAGGGCGGACTGGTCGTCAACGCGGATCGAGAGTTGGGGAGTGCCGCGGCGGTTGTCAAAGAGGTGTTCGTAAACCTGATTGGCCAGTTCCGGATTTTGTTGGTAGAGCGCTGCGAATTGTTCTTGTTCGCGGCCTGCACGTGCGGCTTCCAGGTTCGCTGAGGCCTGGCGGAAACTGCGGGAAAGCTGATCGTCTTTGGCGAGCAGTGCTTCGATCTCTTGGGCTTGAGGATGTCCGGACGTTTCGCGAATTTTGCCAAAGGAATCGACTGCTAGTTTTAGCGGTTGCGCGAGCGCGACGCCTAGTTCAGCCAGTTTGGGGCCGAGCAATTGCTGGAACTCGGCCAAAGCATCGCGGGCCGACTGTTCCAATGCTGCCAACGAACCGAGTTGGTCGCTTGATGACGATTGCGCGCCTGGCGATCCCTGCGATTTGTCGCCTGAAAACAGCTTCGCGAACGGCGAATTGCTGATCACCCCGACCGTCGCCCCAGCGAGAGTTGCACCGGCGGCACCGGCGAGCGAAATGAGGGGCGTGATGGTCATGCTTGGGTCGCTAAGAAGAGGCACCTGCCTTTAGTATCGACCGTGCGCCGCAGGCGGATTAAGCCGATTGCGCAGAGTTTGCGGCCGGAGAGGGCCTGAAATAAGAAACCCCGCCTGGGGACAGGCGGGGTTTCTTGCCCAGCGACGCCGCGGCAATCGTAGGCCTACACTACGACGACCAAGCGTTGTTGAGTTGGTGCTTATTCATTGCGATCTCTGTGCCATGGTCTCGCCGTCAGTTGCGTAAAGCACGACAAGATAATGAGATGCGGCAATGTGTGTGGAACTTGCTTTCTCGCGATCCGCTCTAATGCGCCATCATTGTGATGGCGCATTTGATCAAACTGACGACACTTCACGTTGCCGATACAAACTGAAGAATCGTTACACTCCGAACCGAAGAGACTTGATGGGAGTCAATGATAGTTGACCTAGATGAGCAACATTCGTATCATTGCCCCCGTGGATGACCAGTCACCTGGATTCTCTTGGTTGGAGTCAGGGAAGCGTCATGACGCGCATCGCCTTGGTAGCCGTTCCTTCGGCTTCGCCCATGAACTCGCCGCACGATCTGAAGGTTCTCAGTCCGGATCCGGTTACGACGGCCAGTCGGTCGGGTGACAGTCTGGTTTTGACTCCTGAACTAGAAGCAGAAATCCACGCTGAGAGTGCGCGGCTCGAATCGGCCACTCCGCAAGAGATCTTGCGCTGGGCGACGAATCGGTTTAGCGACAAGTTCACGATGGCGACTGCGTTTGGCCCGGAAGGGATGTGCATCTTGCATATGCTTTCCGAGATCTCGCCGCAAACGCATGTGTTCAACCTCGATACGGGCTATCAGTTTCAGGAGACGCTGGAACTGCGTGAACGCGTGCTAAAGCGCTATGGCATGGCGGTTGAGATGAAACAGCCAGAGCTGACCGTCGAGCAATACGAGCAAACACATGGCGGTCCGCTGTATAAGACGAATCCCGATCAATGCTGCTTCGATCGCAAGGTCAAAGTGTTGCGTAATGCGGTGCTTGGCTTTCACGCCTGGGCGAGCGCCATCCGTCGCGACCAAAGTCCCGATCGCGCCAACGTGCCTGTCGTGGCTTGGGATAAGAAGTTCAGCGTGGTGAAGGTCAGTCCGCTCGCCAATTGGACGAAGAAGGATGTTTGGGGACTCATTACCAAGCATGACATTCCCTACAATCCGCTGCGCGATCAGGGGTATACCAGCATTGGTTGCTGGCCTTGCACGCGCGCGGTGATGTTTGGCGAAGACGAACGCGCCGGACGCTGGAGCGGTACGGCCAAGACCGAGTGCGGCTTGCATTCGAAGGATTAACCGGCAGTTGGTGCTTGTCTTGCGCTGGCTGTCCGAAGTGCTATTAATCTTCCACGATGAACATCAGCGCAAAAACGGAATACGCCTGCATTGCGGTGCTGGAGCTGGCCGCCAGCTACGGCTCAGGCGAACCGGTGCGCATCAAGCACATCGCCGAGACGCATGGCATTCCTTCGCGTTTCTTGGTGCAGATCCTGTTGCAACTCAAAGGCGCAGGACTGGTCATTAGCACGCGCGGCGCTAGTGGCGGCTATCAACTGGCGCAAGATCCGAAAGAGATCTCGCTCTTGGATGTCATGTCAGTAATCGAAGGCCCGCAATCTGAACATGCCAGCGGCGCCACGCAGAATACGCCGCAATCACGCGTGTTGTGGCGCGCTTGGAAAGAAGTCGCCACAGCCGAGCGCGAGATGCTCGCCGAAACCACCTTCTCCGCTCTCGTAGAAGCGGCCAAGGGCGTTAGCGAATCGATGTATTACATCTAGCATCGCCATGCCAGCGATTCAGGAAAATCGCGATCTCGTCTCGATCCCGCTCACTATCGGGCTATCGCTATTCTTAGCGGCTTTAATCTTTAGCGCTGCCTTTCTCTTGCCGCGCCGCAGGTATCCCTCGCCGGCCGATACGGAATCGGTACCGCAGCGCAGTCCAGTGCAAATCATTGCAACCGCCGACGCATTGCGCGATTCATTGTCGATGGGACAGAGCGTGTTCTTCGTCGACTGTGGTTGGAATGGCGATGTGGTGGCGTTTCGATTTTCCATCGCTGCGTTTGCCACCTGGTGCGAGCAGAACAGCATTCAAACGCTTTCGGAGAAGGTCGATAGCGAGTCGAAAGACGAGTTGTGGCACGCCTTGCAGCAGATGTGGCGAGACCACCGCATCCACGAAGGAGGCATGAAGAATTACGGCGGCGCAGGGCGTGTGGTCTGGTTCCGCGATGGCCAGATTGTCGACTATGCGTGGTGCAGTGAGGTGCACTCGGTAGCACTGCTGAGAGCGCGCACTAGCAAAGCGTTCGACTAAGAACTTGCTTCAGCATCAGGCGGCGACTGGTGAGTTTACGCCGCAGCCGGATCGCTAATGCACGGGCCGGCAGCTTTCACAGCGTCACTGGCTTCGCTCGCATACGTGCTGAAGTTGTGGTGGAACAGTTGTGCGAGCGTCTGCGCGGCTTCGTTATAGGCCGATTCGCTGGCCCACGTGCTGCGTGGATGCAAAACCTCGGAAGGCACGCCGGGGCATGCGGTCGGCATCGCCAGTCCAAAGATGTCGTCACGCGCCGTCGGGGCTTGCGCGAGTTCGCCGCTGTGAATGGCATCAATAATTGCGCGCGTATGCGCTAACTTCATGCGCTGGCCGACCCCATAGCCGCCGCCGCTCCAACCGGTGTTGATCAGCCAGGCGTCCGCAGCGTGGTGCTTCATCTTTTTGGCTAAGAGTTCCGCATACCGCATCGGATGCCAGACCAAGAAAGCGGCTCCAAAACAGGCCGAAAACGTCGCTTCGGGAGTTTTGACGCCCACTTCGGTGCCCGCGACTTTGGCCGTGTAGCCGCTGATGAAGTGATACATCGCCTGCTCGGGCG
>JAEZGD010000045.1 GCA_023417165.1 Planctomycetota bacterium | reverse complement strand
TCTTCTACCTCGGCCACGGCTGCTTGCATTGCGCTGAACAGCTCAAGACGTTTGGCCCGAAGGTCAAAGCCTTTCAAGAGGCGGGTCTGGAAGTGATTGCGATTAGCAGCGACGACCAAGAGGGCCTGAAGATCTCCATCGAGAACTATCAGGAATCGATTCCGTTCACGCTGCTCGCCAATAGCGAACTGGATGCCTTCAAGGCGTTCCGCTGCCATGACGACTTCGAGAATCAACCGCTGCACGGCACGTTTATCATCGACACCGCAGGGCGGGTGCGCTGGCAAGACATTGGCGCCGAGCCCTTTATGGATGCCGACTTTGTCTTGCGAGAGGCGAAACGGCTGCTTGCCTTCCCGACCGCCGCCAGCGTAGGCGCAGAGTAAGATTTCTGCGCTGGATCAGCCAGTCGGAGCGGAAGACGCTTGCGCTTCCGCCCGCAGCGCCGCAAGTCGCAGTAGCGGAATCGTGGCGCGATGATCGCCGCACACATAAAAGCTCTCACCGCCATCGGCCACAGTCCGCACAAGGATCGTCTTCCAAGGGCGATAATAGTACTGCGGGTTCGACTTCGAAGCTTCTGCTTTGAAGTCCCCATCGATAGGAATCAGATCAAAGGCGGCCGTAGTGAAGTGCGCAATCTGGCGGCCTTCCTGATGCGCGACGTTGCGCGCCATCGAGAGTGCTTTGAGATAGACCTCGGGGCCCATCACGGCCGAACCGAAGCACAAAAAGACGCCACCTTCGAGCTTGTCGACCGTGTGGCACACCGTCAAGAAGTCGCGATAGCTGGCCACGCCAAACGCGGCGGGATCGAAGTTCGGGTGCTCGTGAATGATGTCGTAGCCAATGCCGATGTGCGCCGTGATGGGCACGCCAAGACGGATGCCGGCGGCGAGTACGCTGAGGTCTTTGTGCGGGAAGTTGCTTTGCGCAATCGCCAGGCCGATCGCTTCACCCAGGCCTTGATCGTGCGCAGCGCCTTGTTTGACGATGTCGTTGATCTCGCCGGTCTCGCGCCACAGGCCGAACTCACCAGAGCGAATATAGCGAGCGACGCTCTCGCAGGTCGCGCCGATGCGCGAAAACTCGTAATCGTGAATCGGGCCAGCGCCGTTCATACCGATGTGCGTCAGCAAGCCGCGTTCCATCAGGTCGATCAAATGCCGGGCGACGCCGGCGCGAATCACATGCGCGCCCATCAGCATTAAAATGGCCGCGCCGCGCTGGCGAGCAGCCACCAAGCGTTGCCCTAGCAGGTCGATAACCTGTAACGACTGCGGAGCGAGCGTATCGGGAAGCGCGTCGAGCGCTAGCTGCTTGTCGATCGAAAGATCGTGCGTGCGCTCGCGCAGCGGCTTGATGATGAGACGATTGCGGTTGAATTGAGGATTCATCAGAGTCTTGGCGCTAGGCCAATTTCAACAGCAAACGCAATTCGTCCAGGCGTTGATAGTCGCCGACGATCACATCGGCGCCCGCTTGCACCAGGCGATTGCGCTTCCAGGCATTAACACCAGAGCGGGTGTTTTCATTACTGGCGACGCCGATTGCCAAACCGCCAACGCGCTTGACTTCTTCGATCTCGACATAACCATCGCCAACACCGATCAACTCGTGGCCAGCCACGCCGGTGTCGCGAATGATCTTCTCGACCACCATCGCCTTGCTGAATTGCTTGTAGTCGTCGAGCGCGCCATAAACATGCACGCCAAAGAATTCCGCCAGGCCCAGCACGTCCAATTCATCGCGGACATATTTTAAATCGGTGCCCGACGCCAGATACAAATCCAATCCCGCCTCGCGCAATAGTGTGAGGAATTGCCGGCTGCCAGGCACAGTCATCTCTTCCGCGGCCATGGCATCAGTGCGCGCGAGCGAAACCCGCGCGCCAACCTCGCGCCAGAGCAGATCGTGGTACAGGTGCTTGTAAGCCAGCGGTTCAAGCGGTGCCGCTCCGCGAGTCGAAACCTCTTCCGCCAGGCGCATCATCTGAAAGATCGTCTGCTTGCCGTTGAGCCGCATGACATAGTCTTCGACATGCTCGGCCAGTTGCTGTCGGGTTTCGCTGGTGCCGGTGGCCAACAAGATGTCGACCATCATCGGGATCATGACATCTTGCCAGTTGCGGCGCAACAGCGACAACGTACCGTCGAAGTCGAAGATGACCGCTCGAAACGGACCACTGGCGCGCCGAGGCTGAACGATTTCGAGGGGGGCCGCTACTGACAAAGAACCATGCTCCGCGGAAAAAGAGGGGAAATCCTCTGTGAATTTAATGGTTCGCACACCGTGAGCATAGTCGGGCACAACGGTGGGGCGCAGCGATTTAAGCGAAAGCAACCAAAAGTTTTTTTCTGAGCCTTAGGCTGCCGAGAACTGCACCGCTTCCCAACACGAGGCCCCCGTCACCGTAGCGACGGGGGCACATAAGTCACCGTTAGGCAGCCGGTTCGCCCCGTCTAGCGACGGGCAGGCTTGAGAGCCCGTTGTGGCGTTTGGGCCTGCTCGGCAGGGGCGGGAGTGACGGGAGTGACGACAATCTGGCCCTTGTCATCCGAGAAGTCACCCGACTGCGCGACCTTGCCTTCTTTATTCCACCAGGTCCACTTGCCTTCGGGATTGCCGGTGGCAAAGAAACCGCGAATCGAGCGCTGGCCGTTCTCGTGCCACCACGACCACTCGCCTTCCTGTTTGCCATCGATATAGTCGCCTTCCAGCGACTTCTGGCCGTTGGCATACCACCAGGTGAAGGTACCGACGGGCATGTCGTACTTGTACTCGCCCTTCATCCGCATTTGGCCATTGGGATGCCATGCGGCGTAGCCACCATGTTTGATCGGCTTGCCGGTGCTGGCGTATGTGGCCATCTCGCCCTTCCACCAGTCGTCCAGTTGCTTGGCTTGCAGTTCTGGCTCCAGAAACTGGCCGCTGAACTTCTTGACGTCGCCGCCGTGATGCACCGTTTGCGTCGTATGCTTACGACCTTGGTCGAAGACATCTTTCTTGGCGAGTGTGCCGTCAGCAGCCCACTCCAAGACGTCGCCGTGCACGACACCCTTCTCGTACTTCATCTCCCGCATCTTGCGGCCGTTGGGATGCCACCACGCAGCCAGACCATCGCGTTCGCCGTGGTTGAAGCGAATTTCGCAGATCTTGCGCTGCTTGGCGTCATAGATGATCCATGCGCCGTGCAGTTCGCCGGTGTCGAAGATGCCTTGGCTGACGAACGGCGGAGTGAATTCGGTGAACGGCTTTTGACGCAGGAAGGCGACTTCGCCGGCAGCGTACCAGCGGTTCCACACACCGTGGCGAGCGTCTTCGTAGAACTGGCCTTCGACTTGGACCAATCCCTTCTCGCTCAGCATCTTCCACGTACCGTGGTTGAGATAGTTGCCTTGCGCGTCTTGCACCACTTCGCGAACGATCTTGAGAGCGCCGTTGGGATAGCGTTCTTCGATCACTTCGCTGGTTTGATCGTTGGCAGCAGGCGCCGGAGCGGCTTCGGTCGCTGGCTCTTCGGTAACTGCTTCTTCGGTTTCTGGCTCTTCCGTGGTTTCGGCCACGGGTTCTTCTTCGGTGAGAGCGACGTCCGCGGTCGCCTCTTCGTCGAGCGGTGCT
>JAEZGD010000664.1 GCA_023417165.1 Planctomycetota bacterium | reverse complement strand
TCATTGAACAATCGAGCAAATAAGTTGTGCGCAATCTCGTTGTGTTCGCGCGAGGCTCCGGCCATGGCGAAAACCTCGCCTTGGTAATACTCGTGCTTGGTATCCGAGTCTTCCTCAAGCTCCAGGTATTCTTGCGGCGTATAGGTCTTTTTGGGAACTGTAGCCATTAACACTTCTCCTTTTCGCGCGGCGGCTAGCGAACACTCATTCTACGCAAACGCCACAAAAAAAGCCTCGCAATCAAAGACTGCAAGGCTTTTCGGTGCACGGTGGTCGCGGCGATTTACATCTTGCCGAACTTGGCGACCAGGTCGGCGGTGCGGCAGCTATAGCCGTATTCGTTGTCGTACCAGCTCATCACCTTGACGAACTTGCCCTTGTCGCCGAGGACGGTGGTCCAATCGCCGACGAAGATCGAGCTGTGCGGGTCGTCAATAATGTCGGTCGAGACGAGCGGATCTTCGCTGTAGGCCAGGATGCCCTTGAGCGGGCCTTCCGCGGCGGCCTTGATGGCAGCGTTGATGTCGGCAGTGGTGACTTCCTTCGACAGGTTGGCGGTCAGGTCAACCACGCTACCGGTGGCGACCGGCACACGCATCGAGAAGCCGGTCAGCTTGCCCTTCAGCGCCGGCAGCACCAGGCCCACCGCCTTGGCGGCGCCGGTGGTGCTTGGAATGATGTTGATCGCACACGCGCGGGCGCGGTACGGATCTTCGTGCGGCAGGTCCTGCACGCGCTGATCATTGGTGTAAGCGTGCACGGTGGTCATCAGGCCGCTTTCGATGCCGAAGCTTTCGTGCAGCACCTTGGCGACCGGAGCCAGGCAGTTCGTGGTGCAGCTGGCGTTGCTGACGCACTTCATTTCCTTGGTCAGCTTGTCGTCATTGACGCCCATCACACAGGTCAGGTCCGCGCCGTCCTTCGCAGGAGCGCTGAGCACGACCTTCTTGGCGCCGGCCTGAAGGTGGGTGTCGTAGCCAGGCTTGGTATCGGTGGCGCGAGCCGTGAAGATACCGGTCGATTCGACGACCACGTCGGTCTTCGTCGCACCCCACGGCAGTTCGGCCGGGTTCTTGATCTTGTGGACGGGGATCTTCTTGCCGTTGACGATCAGATTGTCGTTGTCGTGGCTGACGGTGCCGTTGAAGCGGCCGTGAACGCTGTCGTACTTCAGCAGCGTGGCCAGCATCGAGGTGCTGGTCAGATCGTTGATTCCAACGATTTCGAACTCGCTGGCGCGCTCCATCATGACGCGGAAGGTGAGACGACCGATACGGCCGAAGCCGTTAATACCGACACGAATGGACACGACGAATTCTCCTTGCCAAAGACAACGACATATCTCGCCGCAAGGCGAGTGAAACAGAACGCGGGAGCCTCCCGCGATTACAGGCTTGGGCGAAAAAACCTGCCTTTGAGCACCACCCCCAACGACACGCCCCGGGGCGCTTAATCCTGCTGAAGCAACTGTGCTCAAGGCAAGTGAGGAATTATACTTAGCGCAGAAATAGGCAACAATGGCGGGTGCGGTTGTGCAGGCGCGCCGCTTGCGTGCATATCCAGCCAATGGACAACAAGCCTTCACTATCGCTCCCCAGCGGTATCGAAGGTTCCGTTATCGCCTGAGGCCCCAGCGCGGGACCGGCTTCTATTTCTAAGTTGTTAGCTCCTAGCACCGCCAAGGGGTTGGGGCTCGACCACCGCACCCGACTCATGGCTCGGTTCTGGAGACAAAATCCGTATTCCAACGCTTATCAATTAGAAAAGATTGCGACCGCCCCAGGCCATGACCGAAACAAGTCTGTTTGCGGCGGCGTTACTCGTCAGACAGCCCCGCCGCAAGCTTACAGACCGTGATCGTGCGTGTTCGCGAAGGGGCAATCGCCGCGGCGGCAATGTCGCATACTCGGAATCCCATTTTAAGGCCTGAGGCGCTGACGCTTCAGGCTAGAGGCAGTCGTTCTCGACTTATGACCGATCCTCAACGACCGCAGTGGCAACTACCGCCGGGCGTGACCCGCGGCATGTGGGATTACGCGCATACCGAAAGCATCGCCACCGACTACGACGCCTATTTCACCGGCACGCAACTCTTCGAACTCGACGAAGCCATCCTGCGAAAACACTTCACCACGCCGGGACTGGTGGCGGATTTGGGTTGTGGCACCGCGCGGGCGTTGGTGCCGCTCGTCAAACGCGGTTTTCGCGGCCTGGCGGTCGACCTCTCGGAACCGATGCTGAAAGTTGTGCGTGAGAAGGTTGAGAAAGAACAACTCGACATCACTTGCGTGCGCGCCAACCTGGTCGAACTGGATTGCATCGCCGACGGCGCAGTCGATTACTGCATCTCGCTGTTCAGCACACTCGGCATGATTCGCGGTCGCGAGAATCGCCACAAGGCGCTGCTGCACACGCGCCGCATTCTGAAGCCAGGCGGCAAGTTCGTGCTGCACGTGCATAACTATTGGTACAACCTTTACGATCCCGGCGGGCCGTGGTGGGTGCTCGAAGGTTACTGGCGCGGGCTGGTTCGGCGCGACATCGAACCCGGCGACAAGTTCTTCTTCTATCGCGGCGTCAGCAATATGTTCTTGCACGTCTTCACGTGGCGCGAGATTCGTCGCGCACTGCGCCGCGCCGGCTTTCGCATCCTCGACACGGTGTATCTCGACCCACAGCGGCACCGCGCGCTCCGCGCACCGTGGCTAGCCGGCAATCTGCGCGCCAATGGCTGGATCATCGCCTGCGAATAGGCCTTTGGGTGCCACTGGCGTCCCCGCCAGTGCTGGGTTCCGCCGCGGCATGAACCCACTACCGCGAACGCCTCCAAGCCTTTTCATTGCGGCTTGAACCAGTGAACCACACTTCATAAGAAGTGTCACGCGAAGCCGCAAAGACGCCAAGGAAGGAGCCAAGAATTTTGGCATGGCATCAGCATCCCAACAAAACACTTGCCTTACTTCTCTTCCCCGCTTCGCGCCTTGGCGGCTTAGCGTGACACTTTCCGCCGGCCCATGGCTCCAGATGCCCTCACGAGCCTCAGGGCGTAGAATAGTAGCGTGCGTGTAGCGACGCTTCCTCTTCGCTCGTTCGATGCGGCCACCTATTCGATGCTTAAACCGCTGGTCTATCTGTGGGCTTCACCTGCCACGCTGCTGGGTCTGTTTGCAGCGGCGCTCAGCTTGCCTGGCGGTGGCCGGTTGCAGGTCGTGCGCGGCGTGCTGGAAGTTCATGGCGGATTCGCCACGTGGTTTCTGATGCGCGGCATGCCTTGGATGGCGAGCGGCGCGGCGGCGATGACGCTAGGACACGTCATTTTGGGCTGCGACGCCCGCTGCCTGGAGCAAACGCGTCGCCACGAGCATGTGCATGTGCGCCAGTACGAACGGTGGGGGCCGCTCTTCCTGCCGCTCTATTTGCTTTATAGTTTCCGGTTGTGGCTGCAAGGCCGCGATCCCTATCTCGACAATCCCTTTGAGGTCGAGGCCTACGCGAATTCGTAGAGGGAGAACGACGAAGCACTAACGACCAAAGCCGACAAGTTGCCGTCATTGGTCATTCGTCATTCCCTCGACATTTGACTTTCGGCCTTCGACCTTCCCAATAGTCCCATGCCTAATCGACTCGCGCACGAAACCAGCCCATACCTGCTGCAACACGCTAACAATCCGGTCGATTGGTATCCGTGGGGGCCCGAAGCGCTCGAGCGCGCGCAGCGCGAGCAAAAACCGATCTTTCTCTCGATCGGTTACTCGGCGTGTCACTGGTGCCACGTCATGGAGCACGAAAGCTTCGAGGATGAAAAGGTCGCTGCGGCGCTCAACGAGCGGTTCATCAACATCAAGGTCGATCGCGAAGAGCGCCCCGATCTCGATCAGATTTACATGGCGGCCGTGCAGTTGATGACCCAGCATGGCGGTTGGCCGATGTCGGTCTGGCTCACGCCCGACCTGAAGCCGTTCTATGGCGGCACGTATTTCCCGCCCAACGATCGCCAAGGCATGCCCAGCTTTTTGCGTGTGATTCATGCGGTGGCCGAGGCGTGGGACGAGCGCCGCGAGGCTGCCATCGAGCAGGCGGAAGAAATCACGCAGCACATCGGCGCGCTGCACCTCGGCAGCAGTAGCGAAGCGATCGAAGAATCGCTACTGCACAACGCCGTGCAGAAGTTGCAGCAATCGTTCGACCAGCGGCATGGCGGCTTTGGCACGCGGCCAAAGTTTCCGCACCCGATGGATTTGAGCGTGCTGCTGCGGTATTGGAAGCGGCATCCCAGCGACCACGTGCTGAAGATGGTCACGCTCACACTCGACAAGATGGCGCGCGGCGGCATTTACGATCACTTGGGCGGCGGCTTCGCGCGGTATAGCGTCGACGAGCAGTGGTTGGTGCCGCACTTCGAAAAGATGCTCTACGACAACGCGCTGCTGACGGTCGCTTATGTCGAAGGCTATCAAGCCACCGGCGATGAAGCCTACGCGCGCACCGCCCGCGAGACATGCGATTACATCTTGCGTTATATGACCGACGACAGCGGTGGCTTTAACAGCACCGAAGATGCCGACAGCGAAGGCGAAGAAGGGCGATTTTATGTGTGGACGCCCGACGAGATCATCGACGTGCTGGGCCGCGCTCGCGGCGAACGATTCTGCACCGTGTACGACGTGACGCCGCGCGGCAACTTCGAAGGGCACAACATTCTGAATCTGAAGCAGCCGCTGGCTCAGATTGCTGCGGCGAACAAATGGGATTTGCCCTCGCTGGAACGTGAACTAGCCGAAGATCGCGCGAAGCTGCTCGAAGTGCGCGATCAACGGATTCGCCCCGGCAAGGACGACAAGATCCTGACGAACTGGAACTCGCTGATGATCGACGCGCTCGCCCGGGCGTCGGATGTTCTCGACGAACCGCGTTACCTGGCCGCCGCCCAGCGCGCGGCGACGTTCATCTTGCAAAAAATGCGCGGCCCCGATGGTCGCTTGCTCCACTCCTATCGTCATGGCGTCGCCAAGTTCCCGGCGTATCTCGACGACTATGCCTATCTCATCAACGCGCTCGTTAGCCTATACGAAGCCGACTTTAACGAAACGTGGATCGACGAAGCTGCCGCGCTGACGAACATCGTTCTGAAGCATTTTGCCGACCCGGTCGATGGCGGCTTCTTCTATACCGCCGACGATCACGAAGCGCTGATCTCGCGGCAAAAGGACGTGCAAGACAGCAGCGTTCCGAGCTCAAGCGGCATGACCGCCACGGCGTTCGTACGCTTGGGCACCTTGCTTGGGCGCGAAGATCTGCTCGCTGCGGCGCGCGACAGCCTCAGCTCGGCCGTGGGCCTGATGGAGAAGGTTCCGACCGCGGCAGGCCAATCGCTGATCGCCACCGATTTGCTGATCGGACCGATGCAAGAGTTCGTGATCGTGGGAACGCAGCAAGAAGAGCTGGAAGACGTCGCCTTGGCGCTGCGACAAAAGCTGCTACCCAATGCGGTCGTGGCGCTGCGCAATCTCAGCCCAACCAGCACGCGCTCACCACTGCTCGATCCGCTCTTCGCCGGGCGAGAGACCGCGCAGGCGACCACGCTGTATATCTGCCAGAATTTCACCTGCCAAGCGCCGCTGGTAGGCTGGGAAGCAATCGCAAGCGCGATTCAAAAGCTGTAACCAGCGCAGATCGGCACCTTCGGACGGACCACGATCTGGCCGTTCGACGAACGCCTAGCGCAGAAAAGAACAGCCGTCCTG
>JAEZGD010000637.1 GCA_023417165.1 Planctomycetota bacterium | reverse complement strand
CCAGCAAGGGGCGCGAAGAGATTGCGCTGCGAGCGCTGCGCCAAGGCGCTGCCAGCTATGTGCCGAAGCAGCTCTTGAATTCGGCGTTGACGATGACGCTGCGCGACGTGCTGGCCGCCGCCTGCCGCGATGGCGGCAACCTGCGCTTGATGCACTGCCTGACCAAGGACGAGTGCGCGTTTACGTTGCCCAACGATCCGCAGTTGATTCCGCCACTGGTCGCCTATCTGCAGCATCGCGTGATCGATATTGGCATGACCGAAGAAAGCGAGCGGATGCGCGTGGCGGTGGGCCTGGAAGAGGCGCTCGTCAACGCGCTGTATCATGGCAATCTCGAACTGAGTTCTGATTTGCGCGACGAAGCGCCAGAGCGCTATGCAGAGATCGTGAAGCAGCGTCAGCAGCAGCAGCCCTACTGCGACCGTCGCGTCCACATCGAAGCGAAGCTCTCGCGGCAGTCGCTGACGTTTATCATTCGCGATGAAGGTCCCGGCTTCGATCCGCAGTGCCTGCCCGATCCGACCGCACCAGCCAACCTGGAACGCGTGAGCGGGCGAGGCGTCTTTTTGATGCGCACGTTTATGGACGAAGTCAGCTACAACGCCACCGGCAACCAGGTGACGCTGGTCAAGCATCGCCGCTAAGCCCATCGTCGTCCTGCAAATCCGCGGCGCGCGCCAATCTCAGTCAGGCTCTCTTTGCCTGCCGGCTTGCACTACAATGCAGGCATGAGCGCGAATCCTCCATCTCGACACGCACGCCCGTGGCAACCGCGGTTCACAATCCTGGGCATGATGCTAACGACGACGGTTGTGGCCGTAACGGCTGCGGCCGTTTCGTACCTGGTTCGTGCTGGCGATCAACGCACGGGAAGCTTACTATTTGTATCAATCCTGGTCGTCGGGCCGGCGCTGCTGGTCATTACCGTCAGCCTCGTCCGTACGATTATCGTTGCTTCGACTCGCGCTCGCAATCGAAAGAACACGCGACCACCACCAAACAGGTGAGCGAGCAGCAGCGTCAGTAAGAAGTTCGTATCGCTGAATGACAACACTCTGCTAAGTCAGGAGCATGTCATGGGCTCGGTACTGTTTCTGTCGCTCTCGTTGTTGGCCAACGCCCCAGGCGGAGTAACGTTGCGCGGATCGGTGGTCGACGCCAGCGGTGATCCGATCTCCGGCGCGCTCGTCGACATCGCCACGGCCGCGCCGCATGTAGGCAAGGGACTCTTCTGTCCGAGTTGCTACCCCGACTGCCAGAAGAAAACGCGCACCGGTGCCAATGGCGAATTCGTCATCGAGGGACTAAGTCCCGCACTGAAGTTTCGCGTGCTGATCGGTGCGCCCGGCAAAAAGCCGCTGCTGACCGAACATATCGATCCGTTGAATGCGCCGACAACATTTTCGCTCGCGGACGTGCCCACCGACGTTCCTGCCGAACGCATCGTGACTGGTGTAATTGTCGACGACATGAAACGCCCTGTCGAAGGCGCGTTAGTGGAGGTCAGCGGCGTAAAGACCGCAGACCGGCGCTGGTTCGGCGCTAACAAGGCCGAACCGACGGTGACCGACGCCCGCGGCGAGTTTCGCCTGTTCCTTCCCGACGGTTACCAGGCGGTCGACGTCGAAGTCTTTGCCGAAGGCTTTGCGGGAACCAAGCAATCACTGCTAACGCCCGGCGAGAAGTCGCCCCAGATCGTGCTGCCAAGCGGCGCACGCGTCACAGGGCGATTGCTGGCCGATGGCAAGCCGGCCAATGACGTGCGCATCGCGGTCGTGCAAACCAACCGTAGCGGCGATGGCTTCTTTATTAAGGCGGTGGCGGCCACTTCCGAGGGCGACGGGCGATTTGCCTTCGATTATTTGCCGGCTGCGCAGGAATACGTGATCTTCAGCGTGGTCGGCGAGGATCCGCAGGACCTGGTGCTGACCACCAAGCGCTTCACCGTTCCGAACGATCGCCAAGAGCGCGACCTGGGCGACTTAACACTTGTCCCGGCGATGCAGATTTCTGGTCAGTTGCAGTTGGCCGCCGGGCAACAAGCTCCTGCTCATGCCCGGCTGACGATTTCGCGTGATCCCGCGTGGGACTTGATCTCGGTGCCGATTGCGACGGACGGGCGATTTCAAATCCGCGGCTTGCCTTCCGAGACCTATACGCTGGGACTGGCCGCCGACAACTTACAAATCGCATCCGAGAGACTCAAATATCAATCGCTGGGCAACAACCAGTTTGGCATTCGACTCAAGGCATCGCTCGATAGTCTCGTCATTCCGCTCCAGCCATGAGGTGTTGCGATGATCGGCCCCTTTCTTTGCGTATTGCTGGCATTGGCGGCCGATGGCACTGAGTTGCCGCGCGAACGGGTGCTGGCCGACGGACCGGTCCTGAATGTCTCTGGCACGGTGCTCGATCACACCGGCGAGCCGGTGGCCAATGCCGAAGTGACGTTACGCATTAAAGGCAGCGGAATTAGCATCGTCAGCCTGCGCAAGCACAACATACTCGCCCAAACAACCACAGACGCCCAGGGCAAATTTCGGTTCGATAACATCGGCATTCCGCCGCGCCACGAAGAAGTTATGGAGCAACTCCATCTAGGGCGTGGCGGCGTGATCGCTATCGTGCGCGCCCCTAAGAAAGCGCTCGCATGGCTCGATGTCGATAGCTATGCTCCCAAACTGCTGCCCGTGACTCTGTCTCCAGCGGCCGACGTGAGCGGAACGCTGCTCGACGAACAAGACCGGCCACTCGCCGGCGCGGAGGTGCGATTGCTCGCCGCGACGCCCAGGCGAACGAACATCGACGGCACGTTCAATAAGGCTGGCGACTTGAATCTGTTTACCTCAAGCCTGCCTCTGGAAACGAAGAGCGACGAAGAAGGGCGCTTTCGCATGCCGTACATCCCCGTTGGGATGCGCGTGATGCTGGAGGCAACGGCCAAAGGGCGGACACCACGCATTTTCATGGTCGATACAGGTGATGATGCCACGCTTACCGAAGCACAATTCGAAGAGAGCCGCGATGAGCGTCGCCCGCTGCTGCGCTCGCCGCTGAAACTTTCGCTGCTACCGCAAACGGCGATAACCGTGCGGGTCGTCGATCACGAAGGCAAGCCAGTCTCGGGCGGTACCGTGCAAGCCATTCGCGAGAACCACACGCTCGCCGCCTTCGGCGATCTCACCGCGCAGGGCGAGGTCCAGATCCCAATTAAGACAGCCGAAAAGTTGCGTTTCCACTTTGATGCCGGCCCGGGAGCGCCCTATCTCAACACAACAGCAACGATCGATGCCGATCCGCAACAGGTGGCCAAGCCGATCGTGCTCAAGCTGCCGAAGCCACGTTGGCTGACGGGCCGCGTCGTCGATGCCGAAGGCCAAGGCGTCAGCGGTGTGTATGTTTACTATGCGAACCAAGCTTCAGCCGACACAGGGCCGTCGGGAAGCTCTTTTGCGGTTTCGCACGACGACGGGAACTTTCGCATTCCCGTTGTGCCTGGCCGCGGAACCTTGCGGATCGCTCAGCCGGTCTATCGTTTCTTTACTCCGCCGCGAGAAGTGGCCGCCAAACTGGCGATTCCAGTCGATATCGCCGAGACCGGCGAGTTAGCTCCCGTCACGGTACGCATTCATCGCGGCCTGGTCCTTGAAGGCGTCGTGCACAATGCTGAGCAGCAGCCCGTCGCTGGCATTAAGGTTCATGCCCGCGTCATGGATGATTCCTACCGACAATTGACCGTCACGACGAACGCGAGGGGAAGGTATCGATTCACTGGTGTTTCGCCGCTTGCGAAAGCCGTAGTCTCCGTCGCCGATCAAGCCGGCTGCGCCCTCGTGCAGCTTCCCGGCGATGCTGAGCACGACCTCACAACCGAGAAGCGAGTAACACAGGATCTCAGCTTGAAGCCGGGCGTCACGCTGGTGGGCCGTGTCGTTCAGGACGGCAAACCACAATCCGGCGTGCGCATCCGCCTTGCGCATTCGCGTCCCAGTGATGAGAACCGCTTTTATCTATCAGAAGCGGTCACTACCGATACCGATGGCGAGTTTCGCTTGTACGGCCTCGCAGAAGGAGACCGTTACCACCTAGAACTCGACGCTGGCGAGGATCGCGGCGCATTGGGCTGGAGGCATCAAGCGCCTTACATGAACGTGGTGGGTAAGGAGCCAGAGATTCGCCTGACCGACGCGGAACTGGTTACGTTTCGTCAGCGCCTGAGCGGGATTGTCGTCGACCCGAGCGGCAATCCAGTCGCAGGCATTACGGTGTCGGCTCAATTAGAGTCACGGGAACAACTGAGCCTGCGATACGGTCGCCCTCAACCTTGGATCGAAAGCCAAAAGGACGGCCAGTTCGAGTTGACTGGCCTACCGGATGTGCCGCTTCAATTGATGGCTTACAAACGCAATCCGGCCGGCGGACGCATTCGCTTTCCCAGCGTCGTGAGCACGAAACTCAATCAAGCGGACATTCGGATTGTGATCGATCCCGAGTTGGATCAAGAGACCGAGAGCCTCGACGAGCCGATGCCGAAGTGACTCTTCGGCCGCCTAAAGTCACAGGGCCAATTGCTTCTTCAGCCAGGCCAGCGTGTGTTTTTTGACGCGGCCGTCGCTGTCGAGCCAGACGCCGAGATGGCCGGTGTCGCGGAGCAGAACCAACTGCGAGCCGGGCGGAGCACCCGCATAGATGCGTTGACTATTCTCAGGCGGAACAACAATGTCATCAGTGCCATGGAGCAGCAGCACCGGACACGCAACGCGCATGACGGCGACTTCTGCCGCGGCATCGGCTGGTTCAAAGCCGCCCCGACGCCCGGCCTCGGCGACGACTTCTTCATAGAACTCGTCCGCAAACAAGTGCCCAATGCCTGGCAGCATGGTGCGGACATAGTGGGGCACTTCGTCGCGCATGTCGGCGAACGGGGCCGTAGCGACGACCGTGG
>JAEZGD010000546.1 GCA_023417165.1 Planctomycetota bacterium | reverse complement strand
GTCCCGCACTGCCTGCAACAAAGGACGCTGCCTGGACGAGCAACCCCATCGACGCCTTCATCTTGACGCGTCTTGAGCAATTAGGGATGCGGCCATCGCCGGAAGCTCCTCGGCACGCTTGGCTGCGGCGCGTGACCTTCGACTTGACCGGCCTGCCTCCGACGCCCGATGAGTTGGCCGCCTTCGAACGCGACCGTTCGCCCGATGCGTATCAACGCGTCGTCGATCGCCTGTTGAGCTCGCCCCGCTATGGCGAACGCATGGCGACGCATTGGCTCGACCTCGCACGATATGCCGATACGCATGGCTACTATGTCGACAGTCATCGTGACATGTGGCGTTATCGCGATGAAGTGATCGACGCTTTCAATCGCCATCAGCCGTTCGATCAATTCACGATCGAGCAGTTGGCAGGCGACTTGCTACCCGATGCGACGCTCTCGCAGAAGGTCGCTTCGGGCTTCAATCGCAACCACATGATCAACTTCGAACAGGGGGCGATTCCGGAAGAGTATCTCAACGAGTACGCGGTCGATCGCGTGGTGACGACCGCCACGGTCTGGATGGGCCAGACCATGCAGTGTGCTCAGTGTCACGATCACAAGCACGATCCGTTCACATCGCAGGATTTCTATTCGCTGTACGCCTTCTTCAACAACGTTCCGGATGAAGGCTTGGACGGCCGCCGCGGCAATGCGGTGCCGGTGCTGAAAACGCCCACACGCGCGCAGCAGCAAGAGTTAACGCAACTTGCGCGCACCGAAGCGCAGATCGTTGCAGCGCTCGAACAGCGCAGCCGCGCTGCCGTCAGTGATCAAACGGCTTGGGAGGCGCGGCTTCGTTCTGGTGACGCCAAGCTGCCGGAACCGCCACGCGACGTGAGCGTGCACTTTCCCTTCGATGAAGAGGACGGTGAAACATCGAAGAATCTGGCGGCCGAAGCCGGCTCAGTGAAGATTGAAGGGAACGCGGTCTGGGTGCCCGGCAAGTTTCAAGGCGCGCTGTTATTCGATGGCGATACCACCCTTAACGCCGGCGACGTCGCAGGCTTTCAGGCGACCGATGCCTTCTCGCTAGCCGCCTGGGTTTTTGCGACGACCAAGGACTCGATGAACTTGGTTTCACGCCAAAAGCAGGATGAAACCGAGCGGGGTTATGCATGGTCGCTCGTCGACGGAAAGTTGCAACTGGCGCTGCGGCATCAATCGCCCGAGGATGTTCTCGAGGTGCGGACGACAGCCATACTGCCCACCAGTCGCTGGCGACACGTCGCTGCCACCTATGATGGCTCGGGCGAAGCCAGCGGCATTCGACTGTATATCAATGGTGAGCCGCAAGAGGTTGAAGTCGTGCGTGATCGCCTGGCAGGCGGTACGATCGCCACCGAACAATCGCTAGTGATTGGACAATCGTTCCGTGGCATGCTCGATGATCTGCGCGTCTATGCCCGCGCGCTTAAACGCAGCGAGATTTCGCTGTTGGCCGACAGCAACCCGGTGCTGGAGTTGGTCGCGATACCGGCGGTGAAACGCCTGCCGGCCCAAACGGCGCAGTTGCGGCAGTTCTTTCTCGAGCATCACGACGACCAGTATCAACGGCTACTGCAACAGCGAGCGGCGCTGGTGCAAACGCGGCGTGCGATTGAATTGGCAAGTCCGACAAGCATGGTCATGGCCGAACGATCGCCTGCGCGCGAGGCCTTCGTTCTCGATCGAGGCAGTTATGAGCAACCCATCGAGCGCGTCACTCCTGGGACGCCTGCCGTGTTGCCGCCGTTGCCAGCCGATGCGCCTCGCAACCGCTTAACCTTGGCTCGCTGGCTGGTTGATGGCCGGCATCCGTTAACGGCGCGGGTCACGGTCAATCGATTGTGGCAGTTACACTTTGGCCATGGGCTGGTGCGCACGTCCGAAGATTTTGGTACGAATGGTGCGCCGCCGACGCATCCCGAGTTGCTCGATTGGTTGGCCGACGAGTTCGTACGCAGCGGTTGGAACGTGCAGCATCTGCAGCGTCTGATCGTCACATCGGCGACCTATCGCCAGTCGGCCTCGCAGAACGCCGTGCTTGTCGAGCAGGATCCCGACAATCGTTGGTTAGCGCGCTTTCCACGCGAGCGTTTGCCGGCCGAGATGCTACGCGACCAGGCGTTGGCGGCTAGCGGACTGTTGGTCGACACCATGTACGGACCCGGCGTATTTCCTTATCACCCGCCGGGCCTATGGGAAGAGATCGGCTATGCCGGCACCGAGTTCTCGGCGCAGGCGTACACGCAAAGTCATGGTGCGGATTTGTATCGGCGCAGCGTGTATAGTTTTTGGAAACGCACGTCGCCGTCGCCGAACATGACGGTCTTTGATGCGCCCGACCGTGAGACTTGTACGACGCAGCGAGGCATTACGAACACACCCTTGCAGGCGTTAGTCCTGTGGAACGATCCGGTCTATGTAGAGGCCGCCCGCGCGCTGGCTTCACAAATAATTCATCTTCCTGGTTTGTCCGACGAAGAACGCATTCAGGCTCTTTTCGGCCGCATTTTGTCGCGCCGAGCCGATTCTCGCGAACTGACCATCTTGTCCCATCTGTTAGAGCGCTTTCGCAAAAGGTATGGTGAAGATCCCGCTGCTGCGAAGCAATTGCTGAGTATCGGCGAGTCGGTTTCTCCGGCCGACTTCCCGCCCAGTGAGTTAGCCGCCTGGGCGATGCTCGCTCATACCGTGCTCAACTGCGACGAGTCCCTCCATCGCAATTAACCCGCCAGAGACCTACTTCATGAAATTGGTTCTAAAGCTTTGTTTGTTCCTTTGCGTGGCGTTTACTGCTGGTCACGTTGTCGCTAAGCCGCCTCGCCTGGTGGTGGTGGTCAGCGTCGATCAATATTGCCAGGAATACTTCGAACGCTTTCACGATACTCTTCGCGCGCACGACGGCTTCTACGCTCTCATGCTCCAGCGTGGTGCGATTTACAACAATGCCCACCATGCGCACGCGTTTACCATCACCGCGCCTGGTCATGCGGTGCAGTTGACCGGTACGTACCCTCAGCAGCATGGCATCATTGGCAATGAGTGGTACGATCGCGCCACCAAGAAGCAGATGTACTGCGTGACCGACAAGACCTGCACCACCATTGGCGTCGCCGAAGGTGACGGTCCTTGCTCACCGCGAAACCTGCAGGCGACCACGGTCGGCGACATGCTGAAACTGTCGACGAACAAGAAGGGCAAAGTCATTGGCGTGTCGCTCAAGGATCGCGCCGCGATCTTGATGACGGGGCAACTCGCCGATGCCGCCTATTGGTTCGAAGAAAAGGAAGGCAACTGGGCGACCAGCAGCTATTACCGCAACGATCTGCCTGGTTATATCCGCCAGTTCAATGA
>JAEZGD010000542.1 GCA_023417165.1 Planctomycetota bacterium | reverse complement strand
ATCGCCGCTTGGCGCAGGGCAATCTGCGCGTGGTAGCGGCGGTCAGGATTGTTCTTCGCCGGGCGCAGCGCTCGGCGATGGAAAATCAAAATGGGCGGTGTGGTGGCCTGCTGGCGAGGGAGTTATTCAACAAGTACGCTGTGAAAGTTAATTTAAAAAACGGCTGTAAGCGGTTGTGTTCCAATGGCTTACAACGCGGCGCGCAAGACGTCGCCATGTTGAAAAACCTCGGCGACCTCTTACAGCAACGACTGCTCCCCGGATTCGTTCGCCAGGGCTCCTTGCTTGATCTGCTTCTGATACTCCACGGCGGTGAGGTAGCGGCCGTAGTAGTTCTGGAACGCTGCCAGGAACGCCTGTTGTTGCCGCTGCGGGAGGCGTTTCAGCTTAATCGTCCGCGTCTGCTTCCGGCCGCGGTTGTATTGGATCTGCAGCACCGAGGCATCGGTGAGCTCGCAGTGCGTGATCTCACGAAAGTGCAACGCGTCGGGCCACGTAGGATGCTGACACGTCTCGCAGTTGAGCAATAGCTGGCCGTCCTTGCCTTCGAAGGCTTTTGGCGGGAACGTGGTTTCGACGATGGCGCGTTCTTCGTCCGTCTCGGGCAGGAAGCGATAGGGCAACGTCTCTTGGTGGTAATTGCGAAAACGCGCTTCGTACTCTTGCCACTGCGCGTGCTCCAGCGCGTCGGCATCGGGAATGTTGTGCCGCCAGCCGCCATCGCCGCTATGAGCCAACAACGCTTGCGCATCGGTCGTGTTGAGCGTGAGGCCCAGCGCACTGAGGCGCTGCGCCAAAGGAGGATGCGAATCGAACGGGTGCGCGGTCTCCAACGTATCGACATTGAGTTCCGATGCAAAGGCGACGGTATAAGCGGGAAAGTCGCGTTCGATGCGCGCCGAGACATTGGCGCTTTCCAGCGCGCGTTCTGTCTTGAAGAGGTCGAACTCCACCGTGTTGCGAAATCTTGAATAAGCGGCGATGCGCAGCAAGGCGCTGGCCAAGCCGCGCGGCGACGTGACGCTCGCGGCGATCTGGTCCGCGCGAAACTCTCGCTGGCGGCGCTGCCTGCTGAGAGACAGTTCAAACAGCGCGCGAAAGCACAGCATGAAGTAGAAGACCGGCAACGTGATGCCGCCGCTTTGGAGTCCCACCAGGTAATTGTCGAAGCGCTGTAGCAAGGGCGCGATGCGTTTGGAATACAGCGTATCTTGCCCGCTGAAGTGGGCCATCTCGTGAGCCAGCACCGCATCGGCTTCGGCGGCGTGCAACTGTTTTAAGAGCGCCAAACTGACGAACAGCGTCTTACCGCGATAGATTTTGCCTTCCACTGTGACCGGAACTTCGGTCACAAAGAAGTTGTCGTCGATGCCTGCGACGACCTGGTCGGGCGGAGTCGCGCCGAGCTTGTGGCACATGGCGTTCAGCTCTCGCCACAGCGGCAAGGCAGTATCCGGACGCAGAACGGTTCCTGCGATCTCCACCTTGCTATGAGGGCTTTTGAAGATCGCCACAACGACTCCGATCACGGCCGCCAGCGACAGCAAGCCGATGACCAAGATGAGCTTAATCGAAAAGAATCCTAGCCACAGCGCCGTCAACCAAAACGACAGTCCTACCAAGAGCACGCCCATGACGACCGTCTGCCAAGCGCCATAGATGCGCAGCACTTGCCAGCCGATCAGCAGGCTGACGTACTGCGTGAACTGCGAACGCAAGGACAGAACGGCGCACATGCCAGCCAGCACAAACACCGCGATGCCGCTGATTACGGAGAGGGCCGAGAGCCAAATCATCCAGCGGAAGGTCGCATAGTAGAAACGCGTCGTGTCGTCGAGCTGCGCCGCAAACTCTTCGTTCCGCATCAGCAGTGAAACGGGCGTCGCCTCAAAGAAGGCAGTCGCCTCGGCGCGCTCTTCCGCTGACAGCTGTTGATCGTTGCGGATCTGTTCAAGCAGCGCCGCACGCGCATCTGCATCGAAGCGCGATTGCGCGTGCCAGAAGAACAACCACGCCAAAATCGGCAGCAGAAAGATCAAAAGCGCTGGCAGTACAAACGTCTTGACGAAACCAAGCTTCGTAAAGTCGGGGCTTGTCTGGGCCATGGCAGGCTCTCGGCAGTTGCTGGAAAGTACGCAGGAGAGTTCGCTGCGTCGCTTCGCATGCTGCTCATTTGACAAACCCGCCCAGGCGTCGGCAAGCAAAAACTGGCGCTATTGCGCCGCTTGGCGTTGCAGCAGGTCGCGGATTTCAGTCAGCAGCTTCTCTTGGGTCGAAAGCTCTGCGGGTTTGGGATCTTCGACCTTCTTCTTCCACAACATGTTCATCGCTTTGATGAGCAGGAAAACGCAGAAGGCGATGATGATGAAGTCGAAGGTGGCCTGCAGAAAGGCACCATAGTTGATGGTGACTGGCTCGAGCTTTTGCCCGGCGATTTCGAGTGGCGGTAGGGCGATACTGAGCTTTTCGAACTGCTTGCCGCCGATCAAATAGCCGATGGGAGGCGTGAGGACGTTTTTGACGAGCGACTCGACAATCTTGCCGAAGGCGGCCCCGATGATCACGCCCACTGCGAGGTCGATGACGTTACCCCGCATCGCGAAGTCTTTGAACTCTTTGAGCAGTCCCATCGTCAAGCTCCTGACAGAAGTGAGATCGTCCTGGTTGCCTGCCCTTAAATATCGCGATTTGGCCGGAGCCGTGCCAGGGAGTTTGCCAAGAAACGCCAACTGCGGCAGCGACCAAGTCAGGCTTGGTTGCTGCCGCAGTAAGAAGTTTTCGGAGGATGCCTGCGGCTTTATCCGTTTTCGAAATTACTCTTTGGCAGGCGGGGAGCTGAGCCGAGCGAAGAATCGCAACAACTCGCCGATCCACAACACAAACGATGTCGAGACCGTGATAATCACCCAATCTTGCAGCGAGAGCGGCACGGTGCGGAACAAGGTACCGCCGTATTGCACGATCAAGACCTGACCAATGAAGATCGCCAAGGCAATCAACAGGAAGCTACGATTCTGGCTGATGCCGCTGAACGCCGACCGCTTCGTGCCGAGGCAACGCGCGTTGAACAGGTTCCAGAATTGCAGCAGCACAAAGACCGTAAAGAATAGCGACAGCTCGTACGGCGTAATCGCCTCGGCGATTTGCCCAGCTTCGAGCGTCGGCAGCGGTCCGACTTGATTGAACTCCAGGTACTTCATCAGCCCGATCAGCACGACCAGGAACACGGCCGCCACGCCGAAGATACTGGTCGCCATCGGCTTGGTGACAATGAAGTCTTCTGGCCGGCGCGGCGGGCGATTCAGCACGCTGCGGTGCGGGGGTTCCGTCGCCAGCGCGAGCGCCGCGAACGTATCCATGATCAGGTTGACCCACAACATTTGAATGACGGTCAACGGCAACTCAAAGCCGATGAACGGCCCCAACAGCGCGATGCCCAGCGCGGCCACGTTAATGGTCAGTTGGAACAGGATGAAACGCTGGATGTTTTCGTAGAGCGAGCGGCCCCACATCACCGCGTTGACAATCGTGCTGAACGAATCGTCCAAGAGCACGATATCGCTGGCTTCTTTGGCGGCCGCTTTGCCAGTTCGCCC
>JAEZGD010000534.1 GCA_023417165.1 Planctomycetota bacterium | reverse complement strand
CCACTGTACTTGGTGGTGATCTTGTTGCCTTGGCGTTCGCGAGTGACTTCGAACTTCACTTCGCCATCCTTGAAGGAGCCGTTTTCAATGGCGGTTTCTTGGCCATTGCGCCCCGGAATCGAGCCGGTCAGCTTGTCGCCTTCCAGCTTCAGCTTGACGCTCATTTCACGTTCTTGATCGTTAAATTTGACGGTCCATTTCCAGGTGCCGGTCGGATCGTCGGCCGCTTGGGCCAGCGAGGCGACGAACAGCAAGGCAATAAACGAGGCGGCCGCGACAACACGATGCATGGAGTTTCTCCCGGGAAAGAAGTGTTGCATGTCGCCGGGCGATGGAACAAATCGCGCCAGCGAGACCATGGTGACTTACATTGAACCCCAGCCGCTTCGAAAAGTCTCGCGCATTTTTCCCATTCTGAGAATCATGTAACAAGTTTGTTGCCGATGCTTGAAGGCCCCGGCAGAAGTACACTAGAACTGAGAGCGGGCAGTCCAGTGGCGCTGCGGCTGGAGACGCTCGCCCCCCTGTTGGGATAGACCTATTTGCTCTTCCGGAGCCGAACATGAGCTCGTCTTTATTCCTCTCGCAACGTCGACTTTTTTTGGGCGCGCTGGCCTATGGCGCAGCCACCTATGCGTCCGGCATCTGCTGGGCGGAAGAGCTGACGCGGACCGCAGCGCAAACCGAAGGCCCGTTCTATCCCGATAAGCTGCCGCTCGATACCGATAATGATCTGTTGATCATCAATGACCGCATCAACGCCGCCGTGGGCGAGGTGACCCATCTGACCGGCGTGGTGCGTGATGGTCGCGGCCAACCACTTCGCAATGCACTAGTTGAAATCTGGCAGTGCGACGCCAACGGCGCTTACTTGCACAGCGGCACCGGCAATCGCGAGAAGCGCGACGCTAACTTCCAAGGTTATGGGCGCTTTCTGACCAACATGAAAGGCGAATACTACTTTCGCACGATCAAGCCGGTCCCCTATCCCGGCCGGACGCCGCATATCCACTACAAGGTCAGCCGCGACAACAAAGAACTGCTCGTCACGCAGTGCTATATCAAGGACCATCCGCAGAACGCGCGCGATGGCGTGCTGCGCGGCATTCGCGACGAGAAGGCGCTAGCGTCGTTGATGGTCGACTTCACGCCCATGAAAGAGTCGAAGATTGGCGAACTGGCGGCCAACTTCGATATCGTGCTGGGCTACACGCCGGAAGACGCCAAAGGCTAAGACGCCCGTGGCAACGAAGAAGTGACTGCGATTGCGGGCCAGCCAAGAAGCTGGCCCGCTTTTTTGTCCCGGCGACTGCTTCAGTCCTTGCCTTCGTGGCGGACCTTTTCCCAGTACTTTTCGAACGCACCACGGACATGAAAGTCCGGGCTGTTGTCGACGTCGTGGCATTCGATGCAGCGACGTTCGGCTTCGGCGAGTGGCAGACGCATTTGAGCCCGTAGCTTCTCGATTTGCGCGGCGGTGGCCTTGATCTCGCCGCTTTCGGCCGCGACGTGGGCCGAACCGGGACCGTGGCAATTCTCGCACCCGCTGCCGTGCATGGCCATCGAGCCTTCGAGGCTTTCGTAGCCGGTCTTATAGGGGAAGAACTTCTGTGGGTTCCAACCGGTGACGTGGCAGCTGAGGCACTCGGGATCGAAGTGCCGTTGAATGTCCGAACGTTCGCCAGGATTGACTAGCGAATCGGTCGCATGGGCGTGGCCCGTCTTCTTCCAGATCGCATAGGCCGTGGTATGGCAATCGCCGCACGCGTGCGAGCCAACGAACTCGTGGCCGCTCGGATGCGGCAGCGGACGGAGGCCGAGACCTTCCAGGCCGGCTTCCTGCAACTGATCCTGATAGGACGACATCAGTTGCAGCATGTCTTCGGAATCGGCGAAGCGATCGTCGAGCGGCACGCGTTGGTAACGCAGACGCTTGTTGCCTTCGCTAAAGTAGCCAATCACGCCGGCATACATGCCCTTGGTGCCAACCTGAACCATCACGCTCTTGGTGTTGGGGATCTTCTCGGGCTGATAGGTCGGCTCGCCTTGGCCGCCGCCGGTGACGACCACATCGAAGTACGGAAACTTCTGCGCGATCGCGGCGGATTCTTCGAGTGACGCCTGGGCGAGCAGGATGTACAGATCGCACTTGGCAGCGGCCAGTTTCGGCCACACGGTCTTGAGGGCTTCTTCAGCGCTGGTGTGCAGGATCTCGTCGCTTTGAATCTTCTTGCGTTCTTCGTTGCCCATCACGCTGGTGATGCCGATAGTTTTGTTGCCAGCTTTGACGACGCGATACTTGGCGGTCAGCGATTCGTCGAGGACCGCCACGTTCGCGCAAACGAACAGCGAATCGTTGCCTTCTTCGGCGGCGGTTGCAGCCACCAGTTCACCCACCGACAGACGCAGGTCGTCGGGACCGAAGCCGACCGCGTGATAGCCGATCTTTTTCAGGCCTTCGACGCCCATTTGGAACTTGATTTCTTGCTGCCGCCCGAAGCGGCGCACCTGATTGCCGACATCGAGCGCCACGACCGGCCAACGCTTTTCTTTGAGCAGCATTTGTCGCACAAAGGTTTGACGCCGGGCGAGACCGCCCTTTTGATTGGCGAGGCCCGTGCAGCCGCAAGGCTCGATATAGCCTTGTTGCTGGCCGGTGACCATCACGACAAATTCGGGACGCGGCCAATCGACGAACAGCGGTTCGTGCTTTTTAGGCTCGGCGGGCTTCGTTGCCGCTGGGGCAGCCGGAGCGACTGCGGTGCCGACCGGCTGGCGCTGTGCCTGACGCATCGTGCGGCGGCGCGACGAGGCCTGCGCTAGTTGTTCGGTTTCGTCGCTGCCTTCGGCGGACAAACGCGAGGTGAGCTCGTCGAGTTGATCGTCGGTCACGACCACCGACGAGTTATCGCAGCCCATAAAGGCCGCGCACGCGCACAGCAAGAACGATCCAATCCCGACGGCCGCCAGTGGCTCGATGCGTAGCTTCATAGTTTCTCGTCCTTGATGCAATGCGCCGTGGGTACTGACGCGCAGCGGGTTTCCAACCCGCGTGGGAAACTCATTCCACGGCGAATTGCACAAACAATCGCACTTCCTTGGCGATGGGATGGGTAGTGTGAAGGATGATCTTGCCCAACTCGCCCTGCTCGCCGCCCATGCGACTAATCGGAGCCGCGTTAGGCGGAATGGTGATTTCGAGCGGGTATTTCAGCACGAGTCCGTCGCGCAGTTTTTCAGCTTCGCCAATGGAGGCCGACAACGACTCGGCCGGTTCGACGCTGGCCACTTGCAGTTGGGTTTCGTCCCGGTGCGGCCCCTTCACCAGTACGAACATCCGCACCTTGGCCCCCTGCGCAGACTTCAGC
>JAEZGD010000527.1 GCA_023417165.1 Planctomycetota bacterium | reverse complement strand
CATACACGCTGGCATCGGGCGGCAAGAATTCGCCATCGCTAACTACGTCCACATAGTCGTCGCCAAAGCGCGCTTTTCCGGCCGGGGTCAGCGGCGTCACCGTCGTGCCGCGTTTATGTAGCAAGTGTTCGAACGACGCCAGCGATTCGCGGCGATTGAGTTCGTTGAGCGCGTCGCCTTGAGGCGGTTGCAACAGCATGCGATTCACGATCGGCGCTTTGTGCAAATAGCGACGAAAGACCGCCAGCGAAATCATGACGCCAGCGCCGGCCGCCGTCACCATCATCAAACTGCGGGGCAGTTGTTCCAGTTGATACACATTGCGAGGAATCACAAACGTTTGGCTCGCCAGGATCACCGATGCGATCACCATCAGAATGCCGCCAATGCCAAACACGCCGAAGCCTGGCATCGCGAACAGTTCCACAGCGACGAACAGGATACCAGCCACAAACAGGACAATCTCCAGCGTGCCCGCAGTGCCATGCAGCACGTTGGCCCAAAAGAACAGCAAAAAGCAAACCGCCGAGACAAAGCCAGGCACACCAACGCCGGGCGTCATCAGTTCGAACATCAGCGTAAAGAACGCGATAAACAGCAAAAAGAAGCTGATTTCCGGCCGCGCCAACTGCTCGATCAGCAGGTGCGCCCAATTGGCATGCAGCCGTTCTGGTTCACTCTCCAAATGGTAAATCAGCTTTAGTTCGTCGAGGTTATTCGCCAAAAACCGCGCGAGATGCACTTCGTCCGCCACGGTCCCTTTCAAGCCATCGCGCATCGGCAATTCGCTGGCTTTCTTCCACTCATTCGGCTCGTGCTGTTCGCTCAGTTCGTCGGCACTGAAATAGCCCACGCGCTGATCGCTGACATGCACATAGCGGAACACCGAGACCTGTGGATTCACCAGCGCGAGCGGCAACGACCACGTGCGCTCACGTGAAGCAGCCAACTGCTTGACGGTCAATTGCAGAGCTTCGCTCGCACCCGGATCGGGATCCAGATTGATTTCGCCAGGGCCGCCAATCAGGGCGTCGGGGCCCATCACCAAATGATCGCAGGCGACCGCGATCAGGGCCGCATCGCCACGCGCTTGGCGGGGAATATAGGCCACGGTGCGCACATCGGCGGAGTTAAGTTCGGCCAGGTATTGAGCTAAACGAACACTATCGTGCAGCGAACCGCCTGCGCTATCGATTTCGAGACAGACAAAATTGACATCACCTACCTGCAAGCGTTGCATCAAGGTGCGAACAATGAAGTTCACTTTGTCGGTACCGATTGGGCCATCCAAGCGCACCAGCACGGGGCGCCAGTTGCGACCGAGCGAAGGATCGTCCTCGACGGCATCGGCAGGCAACTTCAGTGCGGCGGCCAACTCTTGGCGATCGCTGGCCAAATGGCTGACAAAGCCGTATTTCAGGCGCAAATCGCGTCCTGAAAAGCTCGCAGGCTGGCCGGGATCTTTGACCGTGGTGATCGACTTCACCGCGGACTTTTGCTTCAGTTGTTCCAATTCATCGGCCAAGACATAACGCACCCCGTCCAAGGTTTCGACCTTGGAAACGGCGAGCTGCTTATCGAGCAGGCCGCGCACGATCGCGACCGGAATCGTCAGGCGTTGCTCGGCGATGAACTTGTAATCGCTTTCGGCGTCGGGATCGATGAGCGCTTCGTCATGCCCTGCGTCGCCGATTTCGGCATCGGGATGCATGACAATCTCTTCGCAGGCCAGCACTGGCAGCACCGCATGACCGCGCACGGACTTGGGCAGCCACGCCACCGTGCGAACGCGGCTAAGCTTCGCGCTGACTAAATAGCGGGCAAGCGCTTTGGCGCGCTCTAGTTGCGAGCCTTCGCCTTGGGTGCCGGGGCGGGGACGAAATTCCAGAATGAGAACGGGGCGCGGACCGTCGGCGGGAAGCTCTTCCAGAATCTGATCGATGGTGCGCTGAATCTGAAGATCGGCGCTGCCCGTGATGGGCAACGGTACCGCCACGATGTGGCCGGCGCGCGAAGGCCCCGCGGCAGCGTTGTCGGGGGCTTTGGCTTCTTCGCCACGAGCGACCACCAGCATGGTGGCCATGAGCAAGCAGCAAAGCGCAGCGCCACGATAACGCAGCCAAGGACGCGGTAAGTCAGCAGTTAGTCGTCGTCGAGCCATAGGGCGGGCGCGTCACTACAACGCACTGCGTAAGTGTTGCCGGCTCTTGCGCTTCGATGTCGCGACAATTATAGGGAATGGGGTCCACGCGGGAAAGCAATGGTCGCCGCTTCGCGCGCCAAGCCCTGACTACGTCACGAGTTGAGTCGCAGAAGGACACTCACAACCGATGCGCCGAGCGCAGCAGCACAAACGCCCGCCGCCAACGCATACTGACCCGCCCGGTGTAATAGGCAACCACGCTATTTAGACAGAGCATCACAAAACACCATGCTCGCGCGTGGCCGTTATCGACATGCGGGCCCAGATCGAGCGCTTCCACCAACTGGCTTTGCCCACCAACGAGATACAGCGCGGTCAACACCGACGCATATACCTCCCCCTGAAGGAGCGTTGCTGCGGTAATCACCCAAGCCGCACTCCAATCCGGAAGTTGCCCAAGGTAAAGGGCATAGGCAAAGTGCAGCAAACCGAGAAAGAAGATCGAAAACGCCCAACGCCCGACGGGATACGAATCGGTGTCGCGCAAGAAGCGAATCACCTCAAACACGCCTGGCAC
>JAEZGD010000464.1 GCA_023417165.1 Planctomycetota bacterium | reverse complement strand
GATACAGAGAGTATTCTTGGCGGGCCAATTGGGATTGCCGAGTTGTTCGGAAGCACGCTCCAGATCGCTTCCGCCATCCGCCTCGGGATTCCAGCCATCGGCCAGGCTGATGCCGACTTGCAAACTGGTCGGCACAAATTGCCCGGTGACGCGATAGTTGCGCACCCACCACGGCATCATGGTCAGGCAGAGCGTCAGCAGCATGATGCTGGCGATCTGCAAGTGTTTGAAGCGCTCGCGCGCAAACAGCAATGTCAGTCCCGCGGTGAACGGCAGGAACAGTAGCCAGCTCGGGCGCACCAGAATCGCTGCGCCGCACAGCACGCCGCCGAGCGCTCCCCACAGCAGCCAGCGCGAGCGAACAGTGCTTTCGGCCGCGCGCTGCCAGGCGAACAAATGCGCGATCATCAGCGGCAAAAACGGAGCTTCGCTGAGGACAAAGACGCTGGAAGCGATCTGCCCAGGATAGAACGTCGCAATGAGTCCGGCGATCCATGCCGTGCGCTCGTCGAATAACTTCCATGCCAACAGCACGACCAGCCCCACGGCGATCGTGCCGAACAATGCTCCTGCGACCCGTCCCCATAGCACCGGCGGCTCGCGGTCGCCGCTGAGCCAAAATAGCGGCGCGAGCAAGGCCGGATAGCCTGGCGTGCGAAACACGCGATAGTCGCCGTATTGGTACGGCTCGCCCTGGGCGATGGTGCGGGCGAGTTCCCAGTAGCCTTCGCTATCGCCAAAGGCGAACTTCTTATCACTGGCCTCTGTCCGCGTTTGCCACCACTGCGCCGCTACCAAGCGGACGCCAAACGCCACTTGCAGTAGCGCGAGCGCCAGCACGAACTGTCGGACATTAATATGCCAAGCCATAGGGTCGTCGCGCGCCCTTCTGCGGGCCGCGGGCATCGTAGGTCCCAGCCGCCACGCGGGTCAAGAGGAAGTCGCCACCGCTAGCTTACATCCCCTTGCCGCCAAGGCGGCAAACTGTGCCTTTGCTGCGGGCTGGAGGGCATTCTACCGGCCGAGAATCGCCCAAACTGCCGTAACTTTATTTACTTCCTAGTTTCTGCCGTTATACTCGGGGGCTAAATCTGCCTACTAGCTCGCAGTACGCGCGGTCGTGCGGCTGCGATTTCTTCATTGCCAGTTCCCTCCTCTCGGACATCAGCATGAACAATCGTACGACACTTCTTTGGGCCAGCTTCCTGACCCTCATCGCCGCAGGCGTTGGCTTTGCCATCCGCGGCGGCATCCTGGGCGACTGGGGCGCTCAGTACGGTTTTACCAAAGGCGAACTCGGCACCATCACCGGCGGTGGCCTGGTGGGCTTTGGTGTCACCATCCTGATTTGCAGCTTGATTGTCGATCGCATCGGCTACAAGCCGCTGTTGGTGGTCGCCTTTTTGTTGCATGCTTTGTCGGCAGTGATCACCCTTGGCGCGACGCCCATCTATAACAGCATGGGCAAAGACGCGACCTATTGGTGCTTGTACCTTGGCATGTTCATGTTCGCGCTGGCCAACGGCATGTGCGAAGCGGTCATCAATCCCTTGGTGGCGACGCTGTATCCCAAGCAAAAGACCCACTACCTCAACATCCTGCACGCCGGCTGGCCGGGCGGTTTGATTCTGGGTGGTGTGTTTGCTTACCTGTTCTGCGGTCCTGGCGCTATGATTACGCATTTGCGTTGGGAAATTCCGATGGCGCTCTTCCTGGTGCCGACCGTGTTCTACGGTTTGATGGTGCTGAAGGAAAAGTTCCCCGAGTCGGAAGCGACCGCTGCAGGTGTCTCGTTTGGCGAGCAACTGGCAACATTCGCTTCGCCCGTGCTGCTGTTCTTGTTGTTCCTGCATGCTTGCATCGGTTACGTCGAACTCGGCACCGATAGCTGGATCACCAACATTATGAACAACGTCGTCGGCAGCTATGCGATGTTGTTGTTTGTGTACACCTCTGCCTTGATGTTCGTCCTGCGGTTTTTTGCGGGGCCAATTGTCGAACGCATCAATCCGGTTGGCTTGCTGATGGTCAGCTCGATTCTGGGTTGCATTGGTCTGTACTGGTTGGGTAGTTCGTCGGGGCTGATTCTGGTCGCGGCCGCAACGGTCTATGCCTTGGGCAAGACCTTCTTGTGGCCCACGATTTTGGGCGTGGTTGGCGAGCGCTTTCCCAAGGGCGGCGCGCTAGTGATGGGTGCGATGGGTGGCATCGGCATGCTGTCGGCCGGTCTGCTCGGTGGTCCTGGCATTGGTTTCAAGCAAGACTATTACGCTTCGAAGACGCTCAACGCGGAAGCTCCCGAAACCTATAATCGCTACAAGGCCGCCAACGAAAACAGCTTTTTGTTCTTCTCGGCTCGCGGTCTGGATGGCTCGCGCGTGGCCACGGTGGAGGACGGCGGCAAGCAACTGGCGACCGACATCGCAGCGGTGGAACGCAGCGGTCGTAAGTTGGCCGACGTTCAAGGCCTGGCGGCGTTGGCAGCGTGGTGGAATGACGAAGGCAAGCCCAACATGGACACAGATCAAAAGCCCGTCAAGAATGCCACCATTACCGGTGGTCAGCGGGCCTTGCAAATGACGGCGGCGGTGCCAGCCACCATGGCCGTAGGCTTTGGCTTGTTGTTCTTATTCTTTGTCATGACGGGCGGATACAAGCAGATTGAAATCCATCATGGCGAAGGCGAAAAGTACACAGGCGGCGTCGAAGGACCCGTCCAAGCGTAACTTGCCAGCGCATGTGTGATTAACTAACAGGGCGAGCCAGCCAGAGCTGCTCGCCCTGTTTTTGCGCGCGGACGTTGCCAGGCAGATTCAGCACGCCATCTTCGGGCGCGATTGTTAGTGCCGCCAGGCTTTGCCACTTTTCGAAGCCCATCTGCTGCAGCGGCCAGGCTTGCCCTCGCCAGGCGCGCACCAGCGCCATCCGCACGATGGATGATGGCTGCAAAGCAAGTTGCGCAACATCGAATTGCAGTTCGTGCGGCGTTTGCCGAACAATGGCCGCTGCCAGCACCTGTTGCAGACGCTCGTCCACAATCGCATCGACGTCGCCTGCCAACTCGCCCAGACGCAGCAGCGCGTCGACGACTTGTGGGTTGTACTCGCGCGCCAGTTGCGGCAGCAGCTCGTGGCGCAGGCGATTGCGCGTGAAACGCGAATCGACGTTCGATTCATCTTCGCGAAAGTCTTGTCCAAGTTGCGCCAGGTAGTGCAGCACTTCGCTGCGCCGCACATCCAGCAGCGGACGAACGATCGTCGTCAGGGGCGACAATCGTCGCACGCGCGGAATGCCTGCGAGCCCCTCCAGGCCGGTGCCGCGGACGATGCGATGTAAGATCGTCTCGGCCTGGTCGTCGGCCGTGTGCGCCATTAAGGCGTATCGTGCCCCATGCTGGCCGGCGACCGCCTCGAAAAACTGATACCGCGCCGCCCTGGCGGAGGCTTCGACGCTATCGCCGCGCGAAGCAATGGCAGCGCCGTCGCCGCGGCCCGCCACAAATGGCAAATCTAGGCGTTTCGCCAGATCGGCCACAAACGCTTCATCGAGATCGGACTGCTCCCCCCGCAGTTGATGGTTGAAATGCACGACCACCAATCGCCCTGGCGACGGCGTTTGCAGTGCTGCGAGGCCCCGCAGCAGCGCGATGCTATCAGCCCCGCCGCTGACGGCAACCAGCGTTGTGACGCTCTGCCAGTCATGCGGCGCGAGTTGTTTTTCAAGCTGGGTTTCGAGCGTAGGCATGAAAGTTGTCGTAGAGATTCTGATGTGGGAACGGGAAGCTAACGCATCCCGCTCGCCGCATAGTGTTACTGGTTCCGGTTGCAGATTGCCGCAACTTTGTTACACTTGCCGGGTGACATCGTTGCGGGCCGGTACTTGCGGCCATGCGCTGTCCTATTGAACATCACCACACGATCAGGTTGCATTGCGACTTCACCAGAAGTCGGACTGCGGCGCGTGAACTGTGAAGTTCGTGACTGTCGATTCTACGCGGCTTTTCTCGTTTCAGTGGCAGGCGCGGCCATGAATCTCTTCGCTCTTCTTGTGGCGTGGTTGCATTGCAACTTCGGTCGGGGGATGCGCTGGCAGCCGGTGCTTGTTTGCTCTAGCCCACGCATGCGTGGTTCGGCCTTGCCGGTCGAATGCACCGCAGCCTGGGCGGCGACTGTGTCTGACCTGGCGGGCAGCGAGCCATTGCTGGCTGTGCTAGGTTGGCGTACTTGTCGCCCGAGAAAGCTGTCCGGTAGTGTGCGATTTTCGTTCTCTGACGCCCGTTTTGCGGTGGATGGCCCCTGGGCGGCCGTCACCACCTGGCTTGGCTCATATCGTTCGAAAACCGGATAACGCCCCAGGCGAAGCTGCGCGCGGCTTGCGGCCGCGGCGTTGGTTTGCCTGGCGATTTCGACAATTCGCGCTTCGCGTTTGCGTGCCGCCGCTCGGCATTCTGAAGGCGCGCTCTCTTTGCGAGAGCGTTCTGCCGGTTCGCACTGCTGCCTGTTGGCAGGCCTTTGGCCTGTCTAGAGAGCAGGAGTAATCCGTGACACCATTGCTAGGAGCCGTCAACCCGGTTGTGGCTTCACTTATCACCGCCGTCATTGTATTTGTGTTGGCGGTGGTGCTTGTGAAATTCTTCGATCGGCTGCGTTTGAAAGACGCCGAGAACCAGGCGAAAGAAATCATCGGCCGCGCCGATCGCGACGCTTCGACCCGCATCAAAGAAGCTGAACTTGAGATCAAAGAAAAGGCGCTAACCTAC
>JAEZGD010000387.1 GCA_023417165.1 Planctomycetota bacterium | reverse complement strand
GGGTTTCACCCGCCATCTGGGCTTGCTTGCTAAGCGCTTCGGCTTGCGCTTCTAGCTTCCGCACCAGTTCCTCCTCAGCATAACCTATCGCCATGTTCCTCTCGCTCCCCGGCCAATGTAGTGGTTCTTCGCACCAGTTGAGGAATGAACTTTGGGCATGGTAGCTCGACGATGCGTAAACTCTTCCAAGCAGTAGCCAGACTCCTTGCAACAGGCTAAGTTGCTGCGGAGCCTTGGGATCTGGCTCTAGTTTGCCATCCTCGTCAAATGGCGTTTTCTTGTTCGTGCAAGCGTCGTCTTCGGAAGCGCGAAGGAACTCTAGTGCCTCTTTCAGCGTGAAACTCTTTAGGCCCATCGCTGTTTTGATGTCATCCCATCGCTTGTCAACTCGCATATATGCGCGAGCGGTTTCCTTTGAGGCATGAAAATTCTCTTCCAACCATTTCGTCCATGTTCCATGAGAACAAAGTTTCCTTGCTTTGTTGAGGCACCTGCCAGCTTCTTTCGCGTGCTCAAGCGCAGACCGCATCGCCCCTAATACTTGCTTGTGTTGTTCGTTGGCTATCTGAGCGCATGTTTCCAACGTAGCTTCGGCGGTATCGAGGTGAATGGAATCTTTTGACATGACACTTGCTCCTTACTGAGAATAGGAAAGATAAATCAAAACGGTAGCCAACTACCGTTTTCAGACGATGCAAACACGGTGTAGTCAGGTGTGTGCTTGTGGGTGATTTCTTGCGTGCATTTCTGTCTGCATGTCTCTGCTTGTATGTCTGCTGGTATGCACTAATACTTTCCCTCAGCTATGCGGCTTAAAGGAAGTGCATGGCTTCTGCTGTTTCCATGGGATTCCCTGTGACAGAATGACGCTGAGGAAAGAATTGCGAATTTGCCGCTTATTGCTCGTCCAGACGACGAATCCAGCCGTAGACAGTGCGAAGCGGTCGCCGTAGCTGGCAAGCGATGTCTTCCACGCTCAAGCCGTTGGCTAGATGCGTTCGCAGCGTTGCCGCAGCCTCGCCATTGAATCGCGGCAGATAGAATCTCGGGCGGGTACGTTTCTTCTTGCCCCGTCCGCCTTTATTGCCGCTGAACCACTTTCCGCGTTCGCGTTGATGCCTGCGCACCTCGTAGGGTGTCGCTTCGGGAGGCAGGTACGTCATCACCCGAACGCCACGGGTGAACGAACGCATATAACGCAGCTCCGGATTACGAGCCTGTAAATCCGGACGCAGCTTGGAGTGGTAGCGATGATCGCGAATCAGCCTGTCAGTTGATTCTGCCAGAATGATTGCGTTATGCTCCTGGGCAAGCGTCGTCGCCATTGCCAGCCAGCACGGGTCACATCCAGATCCAACATGCGAAACGATGTCAGCCACGATACCGCCGTTATCCACGACGATCTTTTGCAGCCAGGCTGTTTGCCCCTCATCGTTCCCGTTGCGTGCTTGCTCGCGTCCAGAGACGCGGACAGCCAGAATGACAGGCATGTCAGGTTCAATCGCAAACGATTCGATGTAATCGCTGGCTTGACCGGGCAGAAACAGGTCGTAGGGCGATTGGAAATCGCAGTCCAGGGACATAGATGCTCATCCTCTCAGGGCGACTACGCCGGCTGCTGTGACGATGAGCGTGCCACAGCAGCCGGCAAGTCTTCGGCGGGGATCAGCCGCCTACCCTTGTTTGTGTTATCGGGACAAATGCGAGCCAGAACTATTGAGGCGAGCGTCTCTTTATCGCCAGCGAGAAGTTCGGGGTGTTACGAGATGGGTTCGAATCCCACTCGAGCTACTGCAACTGCTATTGTGGGACAAATTCCCTTCGCCATAAGATGCGGCCATGGAAACGAAGCATCCCAGGGCGGCCACAGGCGCGATTGTGCTGTTTCTGTCGTTACCAATAGCCTACATACTCGGCTATCTTCTCGCGCTCCGGCCGGTTGAAATCACCATGGTCGGGGTCGATGACCTACCGACCTACAATGGCTTCTATAGGCGTGAAGCCTATTACTTTTCTGATGACCTGCCGCGAACACGCCTCTGCCTCATAGGTGACGTGTTATTTAGGCCGTTGCATACACTCGATCGAAAATGGCGCCCTGACTTCTGGGACTCGAAGGAGGCTCAAGCCGAAGACGCGTGGATGCAGACACTGCCGGTGGATGCAGCGGGAAACAGAGTAATTGATCTGCGATTTACTCAATAACAGCGCCGCCGCTCTTATGGCCCATTATCACGCGTTGGCAACCAATCGATTGCCGCGTCACCTACGGCGCAGTCTCCGCACTGCTCGAAAGCCATCCAGTTGCCAGATCATTCGTTCGCATCGCTGGCGAAATGTTTTATACTGCAAACTCGAATCCCGTCCCCAATGTTTGCAGTGGTGACTGTCTGAATGAATGCCGAGCGCATAGCGACTGAAACGCTGACGCCGTACGTTAGCTATAGCTATGCGTATCCGCATAAGACCGCGTATCGGCGGTTGACGCCAGCGGTGCCGCTGAGCGAAGCGTGGCGCGAGGAAGATTGCTCGGCGCTATTCTTATATTTGCACGTGCCGTTTTGCGAGTTTCGTTGCGGCTTCTGCAATCTGTTCACGCAAGCGAATCCTGCCGCTGGATTGGCCGCACGCTATTTACAACAGATGCGGGTCGAAGCGGAGCAACTGCGCCAGGCATTGCCGCCAGCGACGTTTGCGCGGATGGCGATTGGTGGCGGCACACCGACGTTTCTTGAAGCGGATCAGTTGGCCGAGCTTTTTGAAATCGCGCGCATCGTTACCAAGGGCGCGGCGCTGCCGCCGTCGGGTTGCGAAGCATCGCCCGCCACGGTCACGGCCGAGAAGTTGGCGGTGCTGCGTCACCATGGTGTCGAGCGTCTTAGTCTTGGCGTGCAATCGTTCGATGACGACGAAGCGCATCGGCTCGGGCGTCCGCAGCGGCGCGGCGATGTCGAGCGCGCGATTGGACTGGTGCGCGACGCGGGTTTTCCGGTCCTGAACCTCGATTTGATCTATGGCGGCGAAGGTCAATCGCCTGGGCAGTTTGCCGCGACGGTTCAACAAGCAATCACGCATCGCGCTGAGGAAATCTATCTCTACCCACTCTATGTACGGCCTCTGACTGGGTTAGGCCAACGCGACCGAGCTTGGGATGACGAACGCCTCGCGGCCTATGAAGCCGGCCGAGAGGCCTTGCTCGAGGCCGGATACACCCAAGTGTCTATGCGGATGTTTTGCGCGCCTCATGCGCGGAACATGGACGGCCCGGTCTATTGCTGCCAAAGCGATGGCATGGTCGGCTTGGGTTGCGGCGCGCGATCGTATACGCGCTCGCTGCACTACAGTCGCGAGTATGCTGTGGGTCGCCAAGGGGTGGCGGCCATCCTGGGCGAGTACTTGCAACAAACGCCAGCCGAATTGGCGGTCGCGCGCCATGGCTTCTGGCTCACGCGCGAAGAGCAGCAGCGGCGGTTCGTGATTCTGCCGCTGTTACAAGCCACAGGACTCTCGCGCAGCAATTATCGCCAGCGATTTGCCAGCGATCCTCTCGACGATCTGCCTGAATTGCAGACATTGCCAGCGCGCGGTTGGGCAACCATCGATAACGCCCAGGTGACGCTCACGCCGCTCGGTCTGGCATGGTCGGATGCCATCGGTCCCTGGCTCTATTCACCAGCGGTCCAACAGCTCACGGGCGAATATGAAGCGCACTAATCGCTGCGGGCAGCCGCTAAGTCTAGTTCGTATATAGACTTACAAAAAACTTGGCTTTTCTTTAGTTCAAGCTAAAGTTGCGATGTGCCCAGGACGACACGCGATTGCTCGCTAGGAACACGAGCGCGCCACCGCTGGACACGTTAGAGCACTCATCGGTCACTCGTCCGACAGTCGGGCATGACGACCTAGGGCGGAATCCTATCTGAATTGCCAGTCGCAACGGCACTATTTGAGTAAGAGAGAGGCGCGTCATGTTGAATTGCCAGACACTCGCTAGCCGCATTGAAGCGATGCAACCACAAGCCGAGATCCGCGATGTCGCGCGGCTGTGCCTCTTGCTATCGAACGCCGTCAACGATATCGAACGTCTGGAAGACGACGGCACACTGAAGTCGGCATGGAAAGAAATGGGCCTACGTCTACAAGCGGCGACCGATCAGCATGCCGCGATGACCGAAGAGCTAGAACTCTTGGCCAAGAGCGATCCACGGCAATTCACGCCGGACCAAATCTGGATCTTGATCCGCGCGATCAAAGTCCAAAGCCAAATCTTGCAGTTGTATGTCGGCGCTCCTGCTCTGGACGTGTAACGCGATCTAGCTCTGGCGTTACGTGTTCGACAGCAGCCATGCTGCGACGTTGAGATACGTCGTGATGCCGACGATATCCATAATGCCGCTGACAAACGGATTGCTCATCAGCGCGGGGTCCAACCCCATTCTTTGAAAGAGCAGCGGCAACAGCGAGCCGACCAGCGTGCCGCAGGTCACCACCAGGATCAGCGTCAACGGAAAGACCACCAGGTGATGCCAGTCCCAGGTGGGTATGAGCATGATCGACATGATCACGCCCAGCATGCCGAGGAACGACCCCAGCGCCAGCCCCATGGCCATCTCGCGCAGGACGACGCGTCGCCATTGATTCAGCGACACGTCGCCATTGTTGAGCGCGGTAATAATCAGCGTCGCCGACTGGCTGCCGGTATTACCGCCGCTGGAATTCACCAAGGGCAAGAACCAGACCAGCCAGATCGCCAGTTCGAGCTTTCGTTCGTAGTGGCGCAATGCAAAAGCAGTGCAGATGCCAGTCACAAACAGCACGCTCAGCCAGATGCCGCGTTTCCAGCTGAGCAGCAACACGCCCGTCTTCAGGTAGCTGTCCTCGAGCGGCGCAACGGCTGAAATCATGTGCGCGTCTTCGGTCGCCTCGTCGCGCATCGCGTCAATGACGTCGTCGTGCGTGATGATCCCGACCAGTCGGCGCTCGGCATCGACGACCGGAATCGCCAGCAAGTCGTACTGGGCGACGCGATCGACAACATCTTCGCGCGCGTCGTAAACGCTGACGGTCACCATATCGGTTTCCATCAGTTCACTCAGGCGCGTATCCGGCTTGCCGATGGCCGAGACGAGTTGCCGCGTGCTGACCACGCCCCGCAGATGGTCGTCGCTATCGACCACATAAATATAGTAAATCGTCTCTAGGTGCTCGCCTTGCTGGCTCAGTTCGGCCAGCGCCTGGCGGACCGTCAGCGACTCGCTGAGCATGGCGACTTCGGTCGTCATCATCGCGCCAGCGGTGCCTTCGGGATAAGCACGCAGACGCAAGATATTGCGGCGTTCTTCGACCGGCAGCAGCGGCAACAGTTCGTTGACCGCATCGGGACTGACGTCGTCCAGCAAGTCAACGCGATCGTCGGCTGGCAACTCGGTCAGCAGCAAGGCCACATCGCTGCGGTCTTGCAGTTCCAGGATTTCGACCTGCTTGTCGTGGTCGAAATAGGTGAAAATCTGGGCTCGGAGCGAAGGTTCGGCGTGCTTCAGCACGGACCAGGCTTCCGCAGCGTTTAACCCCTCCATGAACTCGGCGGTGCGAGCCGGATGCAACGCGGTGCAGAACTCGCAGAGCTCTGCCTGGTTGCCCTCCGACAGCATTTCGCGGAGTTCGGGCAAATAGAGAGTGTTAATCATGCAGCGGGCCGAACGTCGGAGACGAGCGTAACGAAGCAGAAACAGCACAGACTTTAGCAAGTCTGCTAAAAATCGACTAGGCAGCGTCCAGAAAGGATCGTCGCTCGTCGCTCAATTCGACGCTCGCCTGCGTCATCTAATCGGAATAGACGTACTGGTTACAACCAACTCTGGTGGCGCGCGAATCACCACCAAGGCGCGCCCGACGTTCCTATCTAATGGGGGAGCGCCGTTTGCTTGCTGGCCCTGACAACCCTGTTAGGATAACATACACGCAGGTGGGGCCGAATTCTGGGAGATCATGCAACCATGATTGCGCGCACGCTGATACTTGCGGCATGCCTGGGCCTGCTCAGCTCGACCACCTCGGCGCAAGTCTCGCCTGCGGCGGCCATCTCCGAGTTGCTATCGGTCGGCTGGGACACACGTCCCGAGGGACGTGAGCGCGCTGCGGCCGCCTATCAGCAGGCGGTCGAGGATTTTCCTGGCGATCGCCAACTCGTCTACGCCTATGCGTTGGTGCGCATGCAGCAGCGCCAATATCC
>JAEZGD010000378.1 GCA_023417165.1 Planctomycetota bacterium | reverse complement strand
CGTTCCAACTTCCAAGGCGAGGTGGCATCCCACACGATGGTCGCCTTGTCGGCGGCCGTGGAAAGCAGGTTGCCATCAGCCGTGAAATTGACTGCCGAGATCGCCGCGGCGTGGCCGCGAAACGCGTCAACGGCAGCGCCCGTTTCCGAATCGAAGGTGTATACGGTTTGCGCATCGCCAGCGAGCGCCACCGTTCGCCCATCCGCGCTGATCGCAATGGTCTTGTACGGCTTTTCGGCTTGCTGCGCAGCCATGGTGGCGGCTGCCGCGGTTTGCTCGGCCGTTTGAGCACTACCTTCTGCAGTTTTCACAGCCGTTTCGAACGAGGGAATCGCATCAGTCGCCGTTTTGACCGCGACGGTGGAACGTTCGACGCTGCGCATTGCTGCTTCAAAGTTGCGCGTGGCGGCGTTCATTTCGTCCACCGCCTTTTGATACGGCTGCTTCACTTGCTGCGCCTTTTGCATCGCCTGATTGAGCGTGGTGTTGGCGGTATTGAGCGCTTGATCGGCCTGCTGCTTCGCGGTGTCAGCCGCTTTCTTGGCGGCGTCGGCTTCCGCCTGAGCTTTTTCAGCGGTGGCCTTGGCTTCGACGGCAGCTTTGTTCTTCGCGTCGGCTTCGGCCGCTTCTTTCTCGGCAGCCTTAAAAGCTTCGGCGAGGCCAGCGTTCGCCGCATCGGCGTCGGCCGCTTGCTTGGCAGCCGTCAGCTTCTGCGTGGCGGCATTCAGCGCGTTTTGCGCGGCGGTGGCTGCCTGGTTAGCGGCATCGCGCTCCTGGTTAGCCTTGGTGAGCGCCTCGGCGGCCTTCACTTGGGCTTCGTCAGCCTTCTTCTTTGCTTCTTCGGCTACAGGCTTGGCAGCTGTGGCATCGGCGAGCGCCTTGTCGGCGGCTTCTTTGTCAGCCGTCGGCTGCTTGGCCGCTTCGGTCTTCGCCTTGGCTTCGGCGTCGGTAGTCTTGAGCGTTTCCGCCGCCTTCTTGGCGTTTTCTTCCTCGGACGTTTTGCGTTTGTTGGCTTCGTCGAGGTCCGCCTTGGCGAGGTCGACGTGCCGCTTGGCGAGCGCCAGCGCGCGTTGCAGTTCTTCGGACTTGTACTTCGCAGCCAAATCACCGCGGAGTTCGACTTGCTGGTTGTTTTCCAGATTGAACAGCTTGCCGACGCTGTTCGCGCCCGCGGTAATCAAACGCTTGCCATCGGCACGAACCACCAAGCCGGTGATCGGGCCGCCGTGGTTAAAGTCGCGGATTTGATTGCCGCCGTTGACATCCCACACACGTACTTGACCATCGGCGCTGGCGGAGGCGAGTTGGTTCTCGGCGAGTTGCGCGAGGCCGACGATGGCCGCGCCATGGCCTTTGAGCTCTTTGCCAGCAACGAGTGCTTCGCCAGACGTAGCAGGCACCGTCCATAGTCGCACGATGTTATCGGCGCCGCCGGTGGCGAGCACCGAGTCCTTATTCAGCAACATCAGCGAGTTGACTTCCGCAGGCGTATCGAGCTGTGAGAGCTGCTTCCCTTCGGCGACATTCCACACGCGCACCGACTTATCGGCAGCACCCGAATACAAAAGCGTGCTATCGGCCGTGAACGCCAGCGCTGTCGCCGCACCGGTATGACCGGCCAGCGTTTTCGCCAATTGTCCCGTCGCAGCATCGAACAGATGAATCGCGCCGGCGTCGTCGCCAATCGCGAACCACTTGCCATCGGCGCTCGCGACGGAACTGCGACCCGCAGCAGCTAGAGCTGGCAGGTCGAACTTGTGCACGTTTTGAGGACGACGCCACAGCTTCAGCGTGCGATAGCCGCCCGTCGCCAGAAGCTGGCCATCGGGACTGAAAGCCACCGCTTGAATCAGGTCGAGATCGGCCACACCAGGATTTTTGTAGATGCCCGATTCGATCAGCTTGGGATCGGTCAGACGTCCCAACTCGCGACGCGACGGCAAGTGATACAAAAACACCTGATTCGCCCGGCCGGCGGCGGCGTATTCGCCTGTTTGCGAGACGCCAATCGCATAGATGGGGTTGATGCCCGACGGCAGCGGTTGCCAGGCGATCGCGGCGGCACCGGTCACTTCGCCTTTGGCGCCTTGATCGATCCACAGCTTGAGCAGGCCCAGTTCATCACTGGTCAGCGGCTTCGCGCCGACATCGTTGCCATCGGGCGGCATCACCGGCTCGGACGCATGCGAAGCCACTTTCAAGAGCAAGCTTTCGCCACTTTTACCGGGCACGACCGCGGGGCCTTCGCCGCCCCCTTTGAGGATTAGCTGCGGCGTTTCCAGGCTGAGATCGCTTTCAGCCAACGTGGCGTTGTGACAAGCGAGGCACTTGTTGCGCAGGATTGGCAGCACTTCTTTTTCGAAGTCGACGGCCTCGGCGCGCTTGATCTCGCTAATGGCGATTGGATCAGCGCAGGCGATAGTGGTCCATGCGCCCCAGGTCGACAGCGCAGCGCAAGCGAGGATGAATTTATTCTTCATGGCGAAACCTTGAGTTCGCAAAGGTTCTGGAGTTCGCAGATTACTGGGCGGGTTCGGCTTTATCGACTTTGACCATCAACAGCTGGGTCGTATCGCACTGCACGTTATTGAAACGCGCGCGAGCGCGAATGGTGACGGCATGTTCGCCGATGGTGGCGTCGTTATTGAGGGCGATCTTCAGCATTCCCTGCGACTGATCTTTGGGAATGTCGATCTTCTGCACATTGAAGCCGCCGACACCGCCGGGCACTTCAAAGAAAACTTCGACCGCTTCAGTGAAGCCGTACAGACGCTCGATCGTGACC
>JAEZGD010000337.1 GCA_023417165.1 Planctomycetota bacterium | reverse complement strand
GTCATCGCCTTGGTGTCGCCCAAGGGAGGCATCGTGTTCACGGCACTCGCGGAACTGGTCCGACCTCACTTGCCGGTCGAACGCCCTGCGCAAGTGGTTTGCAAACTGTTCTTCAAGGATCCGTCCCGTAGCGATATTTTGGAACTGGAAGCCGACATGCTGGAATGCCGGCTGCCGCATGCCCGCGCCGAGTTCGGTAAACTGCTGGATGACCTGCAGCGCGCGGGTTTTCGCAGCGATCCTCGTACTTCGCTCGGGGATGAGGAAGCGAAAATCAACATCGGCCGCCCTGAAGAAGCATAACCTGGCATGCATCGCTCCGAATCGCCCTTCGAACGGTATCTCGCCAGGCGGCAACAATCGCCACACCTCTTTCAGCGCGGCACTGACGACGGCATTCAGATTCTGACCGATCCCGCTGAGATCCGCGCCGCCGAAGCCGCTCAAGCGTCACGCTTGGCTGAACAAGGCCGCGCCGCGGACGAAAGCCAAGTCGGCGTGATGTACGAAGATCAGTACATTTGTGTGCTGCGCGATGCGGTTCGCTTTCCGGATGGCACGTTGGGGACGTACATTCGCGTGCTGGCGACGCGCTCGGAATATGCAGGCGTGGCCATCGTGCCCGTCGTCGCCGGCAACGTCGTGCTGGTGCATCATTTTCGCCACGCCACCGGATGTTGGCATTGGGAACTGCCGCGCGGCTTTGCCAGTTCCGATAACCCCGAGAGCACTGCGGCCAGCGAATTGGCCGAAGAAATCGGCGCAACAGTCGTGCAATTGCAGCCGCTGGGAATCGTCTATCCCGACTCGGGCCTGCTGGCGAGCGGCGTACATCTTTACTGGGCCGACGTGGAGCTGACCGACCAGGCGACCGACGCCCGCGAAGCCATCGCCGAAATCCGCACGGTCTCGCCCGGCGAACTGAATTCCATGCTCGCCACCGGCCAGATCAACGACGGCTTCACGCTCTCCGCCCTCGCCTTGGCCAAAGCCAAGGGGTTACTTGTCTAGTCGCCATTTGCCCCATTGTCGCCTGTCGCTCTGCGACTTTGTGACACTAGCGCAAGAACAGGCGATAAGCGGGGTTGTCGGTTTCGTCGACGCAAGGATAGGCGAGCGTTTCGAGGAACGCTTGGAAGTCGGCTTGCTCGCTGGGCGGAATTTGCAGGCCGACGAGGATGCGCCCGTAGTCGGCGCCCAGGTTGCGATAGTGGAACAGGCTGATGTTCCAGTTCGGCGGCATCTGCGCCAGAAACCGCATCAGCGCGCCAGGGCGTTCGGGAAAATCGATGCGATACAGCCGTTCGTCGCTCGCCAACTGGCTTCGACCACCGACCATGTAGCGAACGTGAGCCTTCGACAGCTCGTCATCGGTCAAGTCGACGGTCGCAAAGCCGAACTCACTCAACCGCCGGGCGATTTGCCGCGATTCTTCGCGATTGAGCGTTGCCAGGCCGACAAACACGTGCGCTTCGTTCGCGTCCGAGATGCGATAGTTGAACTCGGTCACGCTGCGCGGGCCAATCAACTCGCATAGCCGCCGGAAACTGCCGCGTTCTTCGGGAATGGTCACCGCATACAAGGCTTCGCGCTCTTCGCCCACCTCGGCGCGCTCCGCCACAAAGCGCAGGCGGTTAAAGTTCATGTTCGCGCCGCTGGTGATCGCCACAAACGTCTGTCCGCGCAGGTCGTGCTGCGCGACGTATTGCTTGACCGCCGCGACGCTCAGCGCGCCAGCCGGTTCCAAGATGCTGCGTGTATCTTCGAAGACATCTTTGATCGCGGCACAAACGGCGTCGGTATCGACCAGCACAAAATCGTCCACCAACGCGTGCACGATGCGAAACGTCTCGTCGCCGACAAGCTTCACCGCGGTGCCATCGGAGAACAGCCCCACATCGTCGAGCTGCGTCCGTCGGCCGGTTTGAACCGAACGCACCATCGCGTCGCTATCAACCGTCTGCACGCCGATTACCTTAATTTCGGGCCGCACCGCTTTGATATACGCCGCCACACCAGCGAGCAGGCCGCCGCCGCCGATCGGTACAAACACCGCGTCGATGGGATGTTGGTGTTGCCGCAGGATTTCCATCGCCACGGTCCCCTGCCCTGCGATGACATCGGGATCGTCGAAGGGATGGACGAACGTGTAGCCGTGTTGCAGGCCGAGTTCCACCGCATGCGTATACGCATCGGAATAGCTGTCGCCAAACAGGACGATTTGCGCGTCCAAGGCTTGAACGGCGTCGATCTTCAGCCGTGGCGTGGTGATCGGCATCACGACCACCGCCTTGCAGCCGAGGCGATGCGCACCGAGGGCGACGCCTTGCGCGTGGTTGCCGGCCGATGCGCAGATCACGCCGCGCGAAAGCTGCTCTGGCGACAGATGCGCCAGCTTGTTGTACGCGCCGCGCAGCTTGAAACTGAACACCGGCTGGCTGTCCTCGCGCTTCAGCCACACGTGATTGCCAAGGCGTTGCGACAGCTTGTTCGCGCGGTCGAGCGGCGATTCTTCCGCCACGTCATAGACCCGCGCGTTGAGAATCTTTTGCAGGTAGTCGGTCAGCCCCAGCGCCGTCCCGCCAGGATCGTTGGTGGGGGCGGCAATCTCGTAATCGCGTGGGCGGCCAGGGCCGAGCATGGTGGAGTCTTTCGTGCAAAGCGGGCAATACGACGCTCCTGTGCAGTATTCGGCTTTCGGGCTTAGCACGCAAGGACCACATCGTCGGCTTTCGCCCCGCCTTACGTGTCAAACAGCATTTGCTGACCTGGATAGGTAACGCCGGTGCCATGGACCACAGCGCCGGTGGTCAGCGCGTGCGGGCGGACGTCACCATTGGGGAAGATATGCTGCACCACGTGCCCCGCCGCGAGCAGAAAGTCGCTCACCAGGCGACGATGACAGCGCCAAAAGACGCTCTCCGAACACATATAGGCCGTCCGCTTCGCCGCGGCGATCGATAGCAGTTCGTCGATGCCTTCCCGAAAGGCCGCGGTCTGCATGTAATCGGCATAGTGCCGGAAGCTGGCGTTATGCAGGCCTGTATTGATTGAAGGTGAGCCCGACTTGCTCGCCCCACGCCGCCCGCCGAGCGACTCGATCCAGTGGTACTCGATGCCCGCTGCTTGCAGCGCTACCGCCAGGCTGTCTTGATTGAATTGCGGGAACGTCCGCGAGCCCGGAAAGCGGCGAATGTCCACGAGCGCCGCAATCCGATGCTGCTCAAGCAATTCCAAGAATCGTTCCAGCGGATGATTCGAATGCCCAATCGTCCATAGCTCGCGCCGGTCCATGCCGTGATTATACGCAGGGTGGAAAGACCGGTCAGCGGAAGGTGAATGAGGAGCGCGCTACTTTCGCGGAGCGAAAGGCGACTTTACTTGGGCATCTCCAGCACTTGGCCGTCTTCCAGCAAGCGCTCGCGCAGCTTCGCGTAAGGCACGTCTTGCACGGCCGTTTGATCGTCGATCGCCATGGCGGCGACAGTGGCGGCCGATTGGCCCAAGATCATGAACACCGGTTCCATGCGAATCGAGCCATACGCGATGTGCGAACTCGACACGCACACTGGCACCAGCAGATTCTGGCATTGGTCTTTCTTGGGCAACAACGCTCCCAAGGCGATCTGGTAAGGACCATTGGTGCTGACGCCGATATCGCCTTCGTTCTGCACGTAGCCATCCGGTGTAATGTAGCGCTGCACATTGTGCGAGTCGATAGTGTATGAGCCCATGCCGACCGAATCGGGCGTGGGCTTGCGCTTCTGCAACTCGCCTTCGGTCATCACGAACTCGCCGATCATGCGCCGCGCTTCGCGAATATAGAGTTGATGTGGCCAATTCCCGTTGTCGACGAACTCGTCCTTCGCGAGGCCCCACTTGGCCATCTGGGTGCGGACGTCTTCTGGCACGCGAGGATCGTTGGCGATGAAGTACAACAGCCCCTTCTGGTACGTCTCGTGTTCTTTGATGATCTCGCGTCGCCGCTCGTACGAGGCTTCAGGATAGTCGTAGTTGAAGCCGATGTTGTCGCTGCTGAACGGGCCGTGGTTGTTGGTGTCGGTCTTGTGATTGGGGATCGGATCGAACTTGTCGAAGGTCTCGCGCCAGCCAGCGTCGAAGACGCGCAATAGCAGTTCGTACTGCGCGGGATCGTAGCCTGCAGGCTTGGGGAACGGTACGCAGTTCTCGTCGTGGTTGGTCAGGCAGGTGCGAAAGCAGTACGCCTGGACTTTGTTGTCGCCAGCGCCGAATTCGCCAGGCGGATCGGTCGAGATGCGCGGCAGCACACCGCTGCTGGGATCGCCAGGCTTCACGTAGGGCGAAATCGGCTTCTTCACCGCGCCAAAATGATGGCGATGATGCAGCACGTCAGTCTGGACGCCGTTCCACTTCTCGTCGTAGACACTTTGCGCTTCGCGACCCACGTGAAACTTCACGCCGGCGGCCGCCATCAAATCGCCTTCGTACGTGGCATCGAGAAACACTTTACCGCGATACTTTTGGCCGTCGAGCGTGGTGATCGATGCGATGCGTCCTGACTTCACTTCCACGCCGCGCTCACGATCGAGCCACGCATTGCGCACGACGGGAATCTCGTGCTCGGCGATCCAATCTTCGAAGACCTGCTCGGCGACGTGCGGTTCGAAGATCCACATCGTGCGTTGCTCGCCATCGATGGCTGGCGTCCCCTGCCCTTTGTTGCCATAGGCGGCGCGCTGCTGCCAACGCCAGGCGGCGTCGGTTTGATAGTGCTTCCAAATGCGATGATAGAATTCGCGCGACAGCCCGCCGATCACCGCCTTGTTGCCGGTATCCGTAAAGCCCAACCCGCCGCTCGAGAGCCCGCCCAGGTGCTTGTCCGGCGAGACAATGATCACCGACTTGCCGAGTTTTTTGGCTTGCACCGCCGCTACGACCGCGGCCGACGTCCCGCCATAGATCACAATCTCGTGCTCGCGCGGTTCCGCAGCAGCACTTACCGCCGCCAGGCAAATCGCGAGGCACGAAATCGACGCGACCCAAAAACGTAGAACAGTCATGGCGCAATGTTTTGGCAAAAGTACGTGGACCACGGTCGAACAGCCGTCGCTACAGTTTAAATGGCGAAACAGCGCGCGACAACGCAATGCGCATCGTCTGCATGAATGCTCGCACGACCTTCTTCGATCAAATCCAAGGAGCAATGCGCAAGCGAGGATGACCAACACGGGCAAGCCCCCACCGCATTACGTTTGCTTTACCTCCGGACCTTCCCGCGTTGGCAGCGCGGCATGATCGGCGCATAATAAGCTACCTACCTCGCCAGGCGATGACTGCATCGCCTCCCGCCTCGCTCGCGTTTTCCTCGCAGAAGTGGATTGCCATGGAGACGTCTGTCCCTGCTGAACCGTCGTTGGAACCCGAACCTTCGCCGCGCCGGGCGTGGATTAAGTCCGAGGATTGGCTCGCGGTAACGCTGGGAGGAACCTTGCTCGCGATCGCGCTGACAGCCACGTGGCTGGGTCGAGCGCCCAACTATTCCGAACTGCAACAGCAAGTCGCCACGCAGCAAGCAGCCCTGAACGCTTTGGTAGCGTCCAAAGCGTCCACTTCCAACGAACATCGCGAGCAAATTCAATCGCAAGAAAAGGAACTGGAAGCGCTGTCGGCTAGCCTGTATCGCAATCCACTCAAGCCGCTGCTCGCGAAGGTGGGATCTTGGGAGAGCAATCCTGGCGATGCGTTTTATCGCAAAGGCACCTTTATTCTGCCTGGCTTGTTGGGAACGCTGGCGGCGAGTGTGATGATCTTTGCCGTGGGCAGTGCGCTCGCAGGTGAACGCGTCGCGGCGTTCTCACGCGCGTTTGTTGTGATTTTCGCCCTGGCGACCGTCTCCTATATCCTGGCCGGGCAAACCGTCATCAAGCACTACAACCTGGAATATGCGCTCTGGGCGCTGCTCATGGGCATGGTGATTAGCAATACGATCGGCAC
>JAEZGD010000271.1 GCA_023417165.1 Planctomycetota bacterium | reverse complement strand
CCCCCATGTAACGGAAAGAGCGCGCCGCGAGCGGAGCGGCTAAGTGGGATCAATTCTTTTTTGTGACGACTAGCCGCATCGGCAGCGACACCTGATCCCCCTCGACTTTCGCCACGGCGACGAACGTCCGCTCCTGCTCGGCGACCCACGGTTCGCAGTGCAAGAAGATCACGCGCTCGGTTTCGCCAGGATTAATCAGCACGCCGTTGAGACCGATATCGTTCACAATCACGCCGTGCGGCAGGTTCTCGACTTCGATCGGAATACGGTCGTTGAAGCCGTTCTTTTCCACTTTGAGACGCACTTGCGTCTCCCGTCCCGGGACGATGGTCACCGTGGGAATTTCGGGAAACCGCGGTTCCGAACCTGCTGACTCGGGAGCCAATTCGGCCGCGGTCTTTTCGACCGGCAGCACCTGGACGATTACCTTGGGCTTCTCGGCCAGTTTGATCATGCCGAGGCTATTCAGCGTTTGCGTGACCATCTGGCCTGCCACCTCGGCGTTGGCGGTCGCCTTGAACTGCGCCATGTCGGCTTCCGTTGGTGCCGGCGCATTAGCGAGCGCCGCGAGCACACCTTTGGCCTCGTAGTGTCCTGCTTCGATCACTAACGGCGACTGCATGCTAAACCCCGGCGGCGCGCCGGTGAATTCGACCGTGATGGGACCATTGTAGTTATCGAAACGCTCGGCCTTGGCTGTGATGATCTTGCCGCTGCCTGCGCCGATGGTGGGATTGGCTGGCGACAGCGTGACCTTGAAGTTAGGCTGCGGGCGACGGAGCGTGAGCGTATAGCGATGTTGCTCGCTGGCGAAGCCGCGCACGTCGCTGACGCGCACCAGGTACTCGCCATCGGCCGGCGCGACGAAGGTCAGCCGCGAATCCTTGCCAAGTTTGCGCTGGCCATCGTCGTCGTTCTCGTAGTTGAGTGTGAAGATTGGCAAACCGTTGTCAGGCAGTTGCGCGCCGATTGGGTAGGGCGCGACCACATAACACGGTTCGGCCAGTGCGTGCGCTCGCGCGGTGGTGTCGAAATAAGTGAGCCGCGCGCCCCCTTCGGGATAGAACTGGCAATCAGCATCGGGGCCGCGGCGCTGCTGAAAATGCTTCACCACCTCGCCGCTCATATAGATGAATTGCCGCAGCGGAATCTCTTCCCAGTATTCCAACCGTGCCCCGCGCTGATCGGAATTCATGCCGCGAAATTCCAGATGCGAATCGCGCACCGCCCGCAGCAGCAAACGCTCGACGGGGCGGCCATCACCATGCAGCACTTCCAGCTTGCTATCGAGTTGCGAACCGCTGCGTGCGGCATTGATCTCTAGAATCCATTGATCGTTCGCTTTGGCCGTGAAGCGATACAAATCTACTTCCGTCGCGCGTTCTTGGTTGAAGATCGTTCCCGTCGCGACGCCTGGCGCGGCCAACGCGGTGGCTTGCGCAGGCGCGTCGTTCGGTTCGACTTCCGCGACCTTTGGCAGCTGGTCGGCGGCGGGCTGCGGGCCATAATCGACCGCGGGCGGCACTTCGTCGAGGGTCGGCAACGCCTGGACGTCGATCGCCTGATCGTCGCTGAGTTCCAGTCGCGCAAGTTCGCCATCGAGCCGACCGATTACCACCGAGCGCGGCTGGGGCAGCACGGCCACACCGCTGACCCAATCCGGCTGCTCTGGCAACGTTTGGCGAATGGTCAGGTTCGCCGCGTTCCACACCTTCACGATGCGGTCTTCGGCGGTCGAAACCAGCGTCTGACCATCGGCCGCGTAGGCGATCTTCAGCACGGCCGCTTCGTGGGCGAATTGCGAAAAGACGAGCGGATTCGTGCCTTCCTGGGCGGTCTCGCTGATGCCCCACACGCGAATGCGGTTATCAACGCCTGCGGCCGCGAGACGTTTGCCATCGGGGGCGAACGCCAGCGTGTATAACTCCTTTGTCGATTGGCTGAGCGTATCGAGCCGCTCGGCCTTGGCCACGTCCCACAGTTTGACAGTGCGATCGTCGCTGGCGCTGGCCAATACTTTGCCATCGGGACGAAATTCCATCGCGAAAATCGCGCCGTTGTGGCCATCGAGCGAATGCGTCGGCTCATCTGCGTTCGCGCTCCATAGTTTGATCGATTGATCGTAGCTGCCCGTGGCGATGGCTTGGCCGTCGGGACTGATCGCGACCGCATAAATGCAATCTTTGTGGCCGCGATAGGTGCGCAAGAGTTCGCCACTCTCCACCTTCCACAGCTTGGCTTCGCCGACGAGCGCGGGCTCGCCTGCGCCGGCGACAAGCAGCGAACCGTCGCTTGAAAACGCCACCGAGTTCACGCGACCGCGATGCCCGGCGAGCTTGCGGAGCGGCTCACCATCGACCGCGCTGACGAGTTCGACTTCACCGAAGCGAGCCAGCGCCAGCACATCACCGCGCGGGCCGAGTGCCAGCGCATTGATGGCGGGTTTGATCGATACCGTTGGCTTGATGTGTGGGACGTTCAAAGCGGTGGGATCTGGCATTGATCCGCTCGGCCCTTTGGCTCCGGCATCGATCCAAGTTTTCAGCAGGGCGATCTCGCTCGCCTGCGGCGCTTCGTTGTCCTCGGGCGGCATCGTGGGCTTCGCCTGGCCGGTCAAGACGCGAATCAAGCGGCTTTGCTCACCGCTGCTTGGTGTAATGACCGCTCCCTTCGCGCCGCCCTTCAGCATCGCGGCATGCGAGCTTAGATCGAGCTTCCCTTCACGATCGTCAGCATTATGACAACCGTTGCAGTACTTGTTCAGAATCGGTAGCACATCTTTGGCGAACTCCGGCTCAGCTGCAGACGCCGAACCGATCAAGCTCACGATGGCCAGGAGGGAATAGAGAGGCTTCATGGGATCAAAAGAGGAAAAGCAAGTTCACCACGGAGACGCGGAGGCACGGAGAAGACAAAGAAAAGATAAATCGAGCAGAAGGAGCAAAGCCACGGATGACGCCGAATACGCGGATCAGCAAAGCATCGTAATTGCTGCTTTCTCGGATCCGTGTAATCAGTGCGCTCCGCGGCCCTTTGTTTTCTCCTTCTCTTCCTGTCTTCTCCGTGCCTCCGTGGTGAACTTTCGTCTTTGAATTAATTAATGGTTGAATAGAAACTCGCGGCTGCTCAGCACGCTCCAGTACAAGTCTTCCAGCGCCAAGCGGCGTTCCGCTTCCGGCGTGGCGTTTAAGACGGCGCATAGTTGCTGCTTTTCTTCGTCGGTCGGGAAGCGGGCGAGCGCCGCCAGGTAAAGCGCTTCGACGATCTGCTCCGGCGCCGCCTGGGCGGTGAGTTGCCGTTCGAGAGCGTTGTCCTTCGCGGCCAGTTTTTGATTGAGCGTGTCGCCGTTATAGAGGTGCAGCACTTGCGTCATGCTCGGCTCATCACTCCGTTCGCAATCGCACGTAATGAGTCGATCGGGACGTCCGAAGGCTTCCAGAAAGTACGATTCCACCGCGGAATCGGCCAGTTGCAAAGCACGCGTGCCAGCAGGCAGATCCTTAAACGCGGTCGGCGCGGCAGCGACTTGCGAGACCGCGTCCAGCAGTACCTCGGCCTTGAGCCGCTTCGGATAGTAGTGAGCATAGAAGCGCTCGTCGGGTTGATTCTCGGGCGTTGGCTCGCTCGCGCGTTGATACGTTGACGAACGCAGGATCTCGCGCATCAGCGCCTTCAAGTCGTATCGCTGAGCGACGACAAAGTCGGCCGCTGCTTGGAGCAACGCTTCGTTGCTGGCGGGATTGGTGATGCGCAGATCATCGACCTTTTCGACCAATCCCACGCCGAAGTAATTCGCCCAGACGCGGTTCGCGATCGCCCTAGCGAAATAAGGATTGTCGGTGTCGGTCAGCCACCGAGCCACAGCGGCGCGACGATCGGCAGTATCGGCGAACGGCAGCGTTTCGCCATCCAGAGGCCGGGGCGGTTGTGGGCGGCCTTTGCTGGGTTGTAACAACTCGCCTTGCGTGTCGCTATAGACCACGCGCAGACCATCGCCGCTGCGGTAGTCGCCCCCCCAACCTTTAGCGCGGACGCGGCTGAACATATTCGCGAAGCCGTAATACTGATCGTTCGTCCATTTTTCGAGCGGGTGGTTGTGGCACTTCGCACAGTTGATCGACAGCCCCATAAACGCCTGGGCGATGGTTTCGGCGGTATCTTCAGGATCCTGATGCAGCGCATAGAAGTTGGCCGCACCGTTCTCGTGCGTGCTACCGCTGGCGGTCACGAGTTCTCTCGCGAACTGATCCCAAGGCGTGTTCTGCGACACGTGCCGACGAATCCAGTCGTAGTACGCTTTGAGCGCCGGCGGACGCAGTCGCTCGCCGCTAACCAGCAGCAAGTCGGACCATTTATACGTCCAGTAGTCGACAAACTCGGGCCGCGCGAGCA
>JAEZGD010000182.1 GCA_023417165.1 Planctomycetota bacterium | reverse complement strand
AACCACTATGCCACGCGCGAGCGCGCCGCCAGCGAGCTTTCGCAACTGGGACTCGAGGCCTTCGACGCGTTGCATGCCGCGCAGTTGCACCAAGATATCGAGATCGCCGAGCGAGCGCGCTATCTGCTGCAAAGCATGAAGGTCTTGTGGTCGAGTCCCACGGACTCGGCCGACGTCAAACGCTTGCTGAAAGACTACAGCCTGCAGACGGAAGATGATCGCCGCAGCCGCATCGAACGACTCGGCCAGCTCGAGGGCGTCGAAGGCCTGTCGGCGCTGTGCCGGTTGGTGCGTTATGAGATCTCGCACGTGCTGGCCAAAGAAGCGGCGTTGGTGGTGATGACGCGGCCGCAATTCGCCGCGCCTGAGCAGCGGGCGGCCCTGCGTGAAGCACTCTCGCAACAAATTGGAGCGAGCCAACGCGAGCCGAGCCGCTGGCTACAAGCCTTTGAACGCACGCTCGAAAATCCCGCGCCGATGGTCGACGCCTGGCAACAGCGTGTGGCGGCAGAACACAAGCTGCTGACCGAGGTCGGCGAGCCACGGACCAGCAGCAAAATCGTGCGCGATTTGTATCGCTGGCAAGCCGAACTGCTGCAACAGGTCGATCGCCAGGACGACGCGATTCAGTCGGTGCGGCAGATGATCGCCCTCAGCGATGGTTCGCGACCGCAATTGATCGAGATCATCGATTGGCTCATGCAACGCAAAGTGTGGACAATCGTCGACGAAGTAGCGACGAAGTTTCCGGATGCGTTCAACGAAGATCCGTATTTGCTCTATCGACAGGCCGAAGCCCAAGTCGAACGCGGCGACAAGGAGACAGGTGAGCAGACGGCGCTCAAGGCACTGACCATTTCGCCGGACGAAGGCAAGCAACACTTGCTGGTCGCCTATCAACTGCAAGAGCGCGGGCGTTTTGCCTGGAGCGAGCGCGAATATCGCAGCCTGATCAAGGCCGACGACTTGACGTCGCGGGACGGCGTCGATGCGCGCGTGATGCTCGCCGAGATGCTACACGATCAGAAACAAGATAAAGATGCCGCCCAGGTGCTATCCGATCTGGTCAAAGTGCTAGAGACCGATCCGGCCGTGCGCGACGCTTTCGGAGACGATCTGTTGCGCCGCCGTTCGGCTCCCGAGATCATCTCGCGCACGTATTTCTTCACGGCCCTTGATCACCTCGAGAATAATCGCACCGCCGAGGCGAAAGCGGCTCTCCAAAAAGGCGCCGACGCGAATGCCGAAGACGCCGATCTACTGATCGCCATGTTTCATCTGCCGAATGCAGATGCCGCTTGGAAAAAGCATACGAACGATTTGATTGAGACGGCGGCCAACGGTTTCAAAGCCACGCTCGATATGCTGGACACACGTAATAGCGATCTCGATAGCGAGCAGGACACCGCCGATACGCGTAATTTGCAAGCGATCTTTTGCAACCAGTATTCGTGGCTCATCGGCAATACGCGCGGCGATATCGACCTGGCGATCAAGCTCAGTCATCGTTCGCTGGAACTGCGTCCTGAGCAAGCCGGCTATATGGACACTCTGGCGCACTGCTATTACACCAAGGGCGACTACGAAAACGCCGTCAAATGGCAAGCCAGGGCGGCCAAACTCGATCCGCACTCGGGGCAAATCGTGCGCGCCTTGAAGAAGTTCGAGCAAGCTTTGGCGAAAAAGAACCAGCCCTAACCGGCTGTTTTGCGCCGTACGAAAAGTCAGGCTGCGTCGCTATAATAGCAACATGTCTGCAACGCCTGCCGTTTCCGAAGCCCCTGCTCTGCCTGAGCGCGCAGGCGCGCGCCAGCGGCGGGTGGAATACCACTTGATGTTTCTAGTATTGTCAGTGGTGGTGCTGGCATTGTCGATGACCATGTCGGTGCGCGGCGCGGGGACCCAGGTCTCGCTTCCATTCCTCGACCGACCGTTACCAGAGTTGTGCCACATGCGACGGTTCACTGGCCTGGATTGTCCCGGCTGTGGTCTGACGCGCTCGTTTATCTCGCTGGGACATGGCGATGTGGTCGCCGCCTGGCAGTTTAATCCGGCAGGGATTCTGCTGTTTGGCTTGCTAGTTGCACAACTACCTTACCGCAGCTTGCAATTGTGGCGCATTCGCCGCGCTCAGCCGGAGTGGTATCCGCGCAGCCTGTTTACATGGTTGACGGTAGCGCTGATTAGCTTGCTGCTCATGCAATGGATCATCAAGCTATTTCTTTACGCGATGAGGTGACTGATGCCACTGGTAAACCTAGGCGATATCACGCTCAATGTCGTCGAGCGCGGTAGCGGTCCGGTGCTGCTGCTGGTGCATGGCTATCCGCTCGACCACCAGATGTGGCGGCATCAACTCGATGGCCTGGCGGCAGACTATCGCGTGATTGCGCCCGACCTGCGTGGCTTCGGACAAAGCACTGTCACGCCCGGCGTAGTGACGATGCAGCGTTTCGCCAATGATCTGGCCGCGCTGCTCGATGCGCTGAAGGTGCGCGAACCGATCACGCTCTGCGGCCTGTCGATGGGTGGCTATATCGCCTGGCAATTTGCACAGCACCATCGCCAGCGTTTGGCGAAGCTGGTGTTGTGCGACACCAAAGCGGTCGCCGATACGGCGGAAGGAGCCAAGGCGCGGCTCGAAAGCGCCCAAAAGGTTTTGGCCGAAGGACCGCAAGCGATCGTCGATGGCATGATTGCGAAGCTCTTTGCTCCGCAAACGCCCAGCCAGCAGCCCGACCTAGTCAAAGGGCAGCGCGAGATCATCCTGGGCACCAAGCCCGAAGGCATCGCGGCGGCACTGCGCGGCATGGCCGAACGGGAAGACGTCAGCGGGCGACTAGGCGAATTCGACCTGCCGACGCTGGTGATTTGCGGCGAGCACGACACGATCGCTCCGCTTGAGGAAATGCGTTCGATCGCCGCTGAACTGCCCCGCGCGACCTTCGCACCCATTGCTGAAGCGGGACACATGGCCCCGCTCGAACAGCCGACTGCGGTGAATCAAGCGCTGCGGACGTTCTTGCAGTCGTAGGCGCGGCGTCTTTCTTTCCGCCGCGAATGCCAGAAACTTGCGTTCAGCCCACCTTCCAGTATGCTAAGCCGCGACGTATTCCCTTCTTTAGGCTGGACGCTTGCTTATGTCAAACTTCGAGAATCCCTTCGCATCGTCAGGTTACGTCCCCGCTGACAAGTCGCCGCTGTCGTCTCCCCAACCCGTCTCGGGACTGGGCATTGCCTCGCTGGTTACTGGCATACTAGCGCTGGTTACAGCAGTGCCGGGCTGCTGCTGCTCGCCTTTGTTTCTACTGTCGGGAATGCTAGGGCTCGTTGCGGCTGTGCTGGGGTTCTTTGGTTTGCAAGAGTGCAACCGCGGCGAGAAATCTGGCAAAGGACTGACAATCGCCGGACTAGCCTGCGGCGGCGTCGCGATCGCATTGTCCGCGCTGTTAATGATACTCAGCGTGCTGGGAGTCTTCGCCCAGCTAGCGATCGACGGCGCCAACAAAAGCTTTTGATGCCAAGCGCCTGGCCGATTATTTCGGCAACTCGAACAGCGATTGGCTTTTGACGATGGCGTAATCGTCCGGGAAGGTGTGAAACGCCTGGACGAGGAGACTGCGGTTGCGCGTCTCGACATTGATGTAGCTGAGCGCGCCCAGCGCCATGCGGCCGCTAGCATCGAAGGTGTGCAGCAAACCTTTCCGCTCGCTATCGAGCGTCAGCTCTTGCTGAAACATCCAGAAGATGTCGGGCGTGACTGGCTCGAGCTGAAAGCTGCATTGATAGCGCACGCCGCCGCGGCATTCAACGCGGTCGTTCCGTTCGCCTTTGAGCTTGTACGACATCAGCCGCCGGCGTTGCGGCAAGGGGTGCTGCGCGCTAGCAGCCACTTCGGTCAGCGTCAGCCCTTGATAGCGCCAGGTGATCAAATGTCCGGCGCTTGTGATTTGAATCTTGGCCGAGTAACCGCCGCGTTCGACCTCGCGCGTCTGATAGACATAGAACAGCTCAGGGTGCAGTGCTCGGCCAAATAGTTGGAAGGCCAACTCGGTGACTCGAGGTCTGGCAGATAGCACAACGCGAACCCTTCTGAGCGCGGAACGAATAGCAATTACTCTCTCTTCGGCTCTCATTATAAGCGTGCACCGGCAACCGAACAAAGGCACTTTATTGCGAATCGCAATTCGTGATCGCGCGGACTTGACATTGCAAAAATGGGTGCTCGCGTGGGCATGGAATTGCTTGCTAGCGGGCAATCTGCCCCCAGCAATCATGCGCCGCCCTGCCTATGCGCAAGGTACAGCGCAGCAGCAAGAGCGATTGACCGCAAAGTTTTCTGTAAGCCAGCGGCCAGCAGCGTCGCGCTAGAGCAGCGCGACCGAGATGTCGTACAGCGCATGCGCGCCGGCCGCGATACCGAACCCGCGCAGTTGAAACAATACCGCAAAGAACACGCCCGCGAGAAAGCGAAAGGTGAACGTGTAGAAACTCCACACATCCCCATACGGCGTGACGACGTGCCATGGCCCCAGCACGAAGTCCAATTTGTAGTGCGCCGCCGAAAAGACCAGGCTCACCAGCACGATGCCCGCCACCACGCTGGTGCGCGACGTAAAACCACACGCCTTGATCGCCGCGATCACGACCGGCAGCAGCATCAAGCGAAAGAGCAGCTCTTCATAGATGCCGGCTCCCAAGTAACCAATCATGCGACTAAACAGCGCGCCGCCCGAACCGGTCGAAGCCGTCATGTCAGCTGTGAGTGCGGCGCTGATCTGGCCAAAAAGCGCGCCTTGCGTTTGCGCGATCAACAGCAGCAGCCAACTCAGCACTAGCGATTCGATTAACATCCAGCCCAGTACGCTGGGGCGAATCGTCCACGGCTGACGCGTCAGGTAGTGCCACGCGAGCAGAATGCCGCACACTAGCAGCGGCAATAAAAAGTACTGACCGATGCCAATCAGATCCAAGAGCGTGCGCAGCCACACATCGGCCCCGTTGCGGGTCGCCACGCTGCCGAGCGCCAGCACGCCGACTTCATACAGCACCAGCATGGGCGCAATAAACACCAGGCTCGTCCACGGCTGCTGCGAAAGACGCGCATAGTCGGACGCAGGCGTGATTGGGGGGGCGGTTCGAGCCTTGGTCTTGGCGCTGGCCATGCTTTGCGGGGTGCGTGGCAAGAGAGATCCGTAATCGTTGTCGGATCGCGGCCCCGCGCTAGATCAGCCCAGGTGGAATTGTGCCGGCAATAGGGGCGGCGTTGACCAGGCAGGCCGCTAGCGCGTCCCACTCGCCTTGAGGGATTCGAGCTGCTTTTCCAGCTCTTGAATCCGCTGCTCGGTGGCGCGACGTTCCTGCTCGCGCTGTCCAAGCTGATTCTGTTGATAGACGATCACCGATCGATAGCCTTCCAACGCCTTTTCCAGCAGCTTGATCTTCTCGGCCGATGGGGCGGCGCGCTCTTCCGCAGGGCGAGCCTCTTCCTCTTGGCCAGGGCCAAAGACTTCGCGCACCTCGGCGCGCCCGCGCTTGGCATAGAATCGCCCCGAGCCGGCCCCTTCGATATCGACTTTCGGCAGGATGTATT
>JAEZGD010000127.1 GCA_023417165.1 Planctomycetota bacterium | reverse complement strand
CCCGATAGAATCGCAACAACCGTGCCACGGAGCGTAATTGTGAGCAAGACCGGCTACCGTTGGGCCCGCCCCGGCGACGTTAACGCCTTCTTTGGCTTGATGTTAGATAATATTGCCGGGCTGCTCTTGACAGTTAGTTTGCTGTCCGCGCTGTTCCAGCTCGATGCAGAATTTGCATTGCAACATTTAGTCCCCGGCACCGCGGTGGGCGTTCTGGTGGGGGATCTGCTGTTCTTCTGTATGGCCTTTCGTCTGGCAAAACGAACGCAAAGGCAAGATGTAACGGCGATGCATTTGGGTTTAGATACACCTAGTACGCTTGGAATGGTGTTTTTTGTTTTAGGACCCGCTTATCAATTCGGATTGAAAGAATTGCACTTAAGTTCTGACGCCGCGGCGGTGCGGATGTGGCACATCGGAATCTGTGCAATTTTTATCAGCGGTTTGTTCAAGCTGGTCTGCGCCGCTGGATCGAACTGGGTGCGACGCGTGCTACCGCGCGCAGGCTTGCTCGGCAGCCTGGCCTCGATCGCGCTGGTGCTGATTAGCTTTCTGCCGCTCGTTGAGATGCTACACGTGCCAGTAGTGGCGTTAGTAGCGCTGGCAATCATTCTGACAGCGCTCGTGGCGCGCGTCCCTTTGCCAGGACGAATGCCCGGCGCGCTTGGCGCACTGCTGGTGGGCGGCGCAATGTACTGGTTGATGCAGTGGCTCGACTATCAATTCGGTTGGCACTTGCTGCATGCCAGCAATGACATGATCGATCCCGCGCAAGGCTTGTTGCCGACCGGTTGGCTCAGCGCGTTTACGTTCGAATGGATGAAGGCCTTTCAAGACACGGTTCCTTACTTGCCAATTGTGATCCCCTTCGCCCTGGCAACGGTCGTTGGCGGCATTGATTGCACCGAAAGCGCTGCCGCAGCTGGCGATGAATTTGATACTGGGCAAGTGATTGCCGTCGAAGCGGTGGCCACTGTGCTCGCGGCGCTGTGCGGCGGTGTGATTCAAACCACGCCTTACATTGGCCATCCCGCCTATAAAGCAATGGGCGGCCGTGCGGCCTATACGTTGGCGACCGCGCTGTTTGTCGGCGCTGCAGGTGTGATTGGCTTCTTTGGTTATCTGTACCTGATCATCCCCAAGCCGACGGTCTATCCGATCCTGATCTTTGTCGGACTGGAGATCACCGCGCAAAGCTTCTTGGCGACGCCGAAGCGTCACTATCCCGCCGTGGCGATTGCCTGCGTGCCGGCGCTCGCCTCGTTGGCGTTTATCTATCTCGACAAGTTTCTGGGTGCGCTCGGCATTTCGCCTGACAAGTTGCCGCAAGGACTAGCGCTGGAACTCAACCTGTTGCGGATGTTGCAAAGCGGCTTCATTCTCACCAGTTTGATCTGGGCCTCGATGCTGGCGATGATGATTGATCGCCGACTGCACGTCGCGGCGACCTTCGCGGCGCTGATGGCGGCTTGCACGCTGTTTGGCATCACGCACTCGCCACTACCTGGCGGGCCGCTGTACTTGCCTTGGCATCTTAGTGGCGAGCCGTTGCGAGTGGTGATGGAATTCTCGGTAGGCTATGCGCTGGTTGCGTTGCTACTATTCGCGTGGGGGATTTGGGCGCAGCGCCAAGGCCTCAAGCCGATTTATAGCGATCAAGCGTTCACAAATACTGGTCACGAGCCGGTAGAATAACAGGCACGTTCTACGCTTCGTCGTCTCGTAGTTTTGCAGAGATCGCTTATGTTGCCGCGCGTTCTTGAACCCGAAGTGATGGACACGCCTGAGGAAGCGCGCGATTACGACGACATGGATCATTCCGGCGTCAATCGCTTGTTCGCTAGCGATTTGATCGCCGCCGCGCAGGCGAAGCCCGAAGTGCTCGCCGGCGATTGGCTCGACCTGGGCACGGGCACTGCGCAGATTCCGATTGAAGTGTGTCGGCAAACGCCTGAAGGCCGCATCTTGGCGGTCGATGCCGCGATCGAGATGCTGGAACTGGCGCGCTATAACCTTGAGATCGCAGGCGTCACGCAGCGCGTGCGGCTCGCGCATGTCGACGCCAAGACGCTGCCTTATGCAAATGGGCAGTTCGACGTGGTGATGTCGAACAGCATTGTGCATCACATTCCCGAGCCGGCCGGCGTGCTGGCCGAAGCCGTGCGCGTCGTGAAGCCTGGCGGATTGATCTTCTTTCGCGACTTACTGCGTCCCGACAGCGATGCAGAAGTTGAACGCCTGGTCGCGCTCTATGCCGCTGAGTGCAACGATCATCAGCGCGCGTTGTTTGAAGCTTCGTTGCGCGCGGCTTTAACACTGGAAGAAGTCACCGCGCTCGTCGAACCGCTCGGCTTTGCGGCCAGTTCCGTGCAAGCCACCAGCGACCGCCACTGGACGTGGGCAGGTTGGAAGGGTGAATGAAGTCGGCAGTTCCGCTGCGTGCGGAATGTCATCACGCTGCGTTCACCGGCGAATGAGAAGATTGCCGCTCAGACGTCGGATGAGCTTTCGCATTTCCAGCACGCTTAAAGTGGCCAAGACTCGCTGCACGGGCAGACTGCTGGCGACGACGATGGCGTCGACGCTGGTGGGATCGGTGCCAATGGCTTGCAGCACCGCTTGTTCTTGATCGTTGAGTTGCAATTCGGCCGGATGACGAATCTCGCCTTGGCCGTCGCTGCGCGGGACCGCGGCGGGAAGGGGACCGAGTTCCTCTAGCACGTCGTCGACCGATTCGACCAGCTTCGCGCCGTCGCGAATGAGTTGATGGCAACCGCGCGAAGTGCGACTATCGACGCGCCCCGGCACGGCAAAGACATCGCGACCTTGTTCCATCGCGTGCCTGGCGGAAATGAGCGCACCAGAACGCGTCGCGGCTTCGACGACGACTACGCCGACCGACATGCCCGTGACGATGCGATTGCGTTGCGGAAATGCGCCCGACAGTGGTGGACTGTGTGGCGGATACTCACTCAGTAGCGCACCTTGCGCGATGACGCGCTCGGCGAGGTCTTCATGCTCCGGCGGATAAACGTTCAAGACGCCGCTGCCCAGCACGCCGATCGTGCGACCGCCCGCGGCGAGCGCTGCCTTGTGCGCTGCAGCATCAATGCCGCGCGCCAGTCCGCTAATGATCGTGAAACCCGCTCGCGAGAGGCCGCTCGCCAGGCGTTCTGCTTGATCGAGTCCGTACGGCGTGGCGTGACGCGTGCCCACGATCGCCACCGCCAGGTTATCCGCAGGCAAGAACTGCCCGCGCAGGAACAAGACGCCAGGCGGATCGTGAATCTCGCGCAGCTCTTGCGGATAAGCGTCGCTGGTTTGCGTGAGCAGCTCGACATGATGCTTGCGGCAGAGTGCCAGTTCGCGCGCCGGCATGTCGCTGGCGGCGGCTTCGCGAATTGCCTTGGCCACTTTGGGGCCGACACCTTCGACGCTGCGCAGCTCGTCGGTCTTGGCGAAAAAGACGGCTGCGGCCGAGCCAAAACGCTCGATCAAACGCGTGCGGATCAAGGGGCCGACGCCAGAAACCATCGTCAAACGCAGTTCGGCCAACAGCGCTGCGTCTTCATCGCCAGGTTCGCTAAATAGATCCATAGGCGGTCCTCGCCGGCGGGGGGGTATAACCCCAGCGCCGGCCCCG
>JAEZGD010000123.1 GCA_023417165.1 Planctomycetota bacterium | reverse complement strand
CCACAGCACAATGCTGTCCCATGGTCGCGGATTGCCGATAGCCAAATACAAGCCACGCATCATTAAGCGACCGGGTTCGGGAAACGGCGAGAGCGACGGAAACGCGAACTCGGCAACCTCACCGAATGCTCGGTTGCGCCAGACCAGTCCCTCGGCTTCGGCTTTTGCCCAGAATTCGTTGGTGAGCATTTGCTCGCGCAATTGCGAATCTTCGGTGACGATTTCCAGGCGATAGCTTTCCCAAAACATCTCCTCATCGCGTGGCTCGGTGAGGATGGCGATCGGTATCCCGTGGCGTTCGATTACCCAGCCACCATCTCGACCGAGATTCGCCTCCCAGATTCGCAGTCGGCGGGCGTATTTCTTCAAGCACAACACTGGCCGCTTCCTTCTTCGCGTCAAGTTTCGCCGTCTTGGGGCTTTACGTTGGGCCGTGCGACAAGTGATGTCCCATCCGGCAAGCCGCCCGAAGGCTGCCCGGTCCAGCGCCACATCTCACTGATGAGGAGCTCTTGGGGTGGCCCGAATTCCGACTTGCGAGCCAAGTGATGGGTGACGTAGAGCACGTTCGTGGTCCGGACGCGGCCGATGATGATTCCTTCCTCAACCTTCGCAGCGGAAACGATCTGAATGTCGCGACGGATATCGCGGGCGATGAACCGCGAAAGGATTTTCCCGTCCTGATACTGGCGACGGCGAAGCCAGTTTTGAATGCGCTTGAACATCTGCCGCCTCCAGGTGTGTTTAGGCGGATCCGCCTATTGCCTTCAGGTCGCACTTCGGCGGCCGAACGCGCAGGCATGGCTGATTCACGACTCGTACTGTAACCGTCGGTAATGCGACTGTCACGCTAGCTGGTGAATGGGCCCGGCGCTACTTTTGCGGAGCGAAAGGCGACGTTGCAGGCGACTTTAATGAGCTTGAACCGTTTTGGCGAACTGCTCTACAATCCGCCGCGCGCCATGGGGCGCACTTGGATTCAGCTAGCATTGCACGGAGGCTCACATGCTCGACGTTTCGGCCATCACCGATTTACAACACGCTATGGTCGTGCGCTGGCATCAGACCGAGGTCGATTACCCGGCCGAAGGCTTTCTCGAACAGGTGTGCCGCCAGCATGGCTTTAACTTCCTGCTGTGGCACGAAGAAGACATCGCACGCAGCCCCGATGTGGGCGACGCTAAAATCTCGCAGGTGAAGCGCGCGATCGACCGCTATAACCAGCAGCGCAACGACGCGATCGAAAAGCTTGACGACTGGATCACCGAGGATTTGACGAACCGCCAGATCGCCGCGCCGGCCACCTCGCCGATGAACAGCGAAACGCCGGGCAGCCTGATCGACCGGCTGTCGATTCTGTCGCTGCGGATGTATCACCTCGACGAGCAGATCCAACGCACCGACGCCACCGAGCAGCATCGCCAGTCGGTGCAGCAAAAGCTGGCCATTTGCCGCCTGCAACATGCCGACCTCTCGCAATGCCTGAGCGAGCTGCTGGGCGATATTTACGCCGGCCGGAAGCGGCACCGCACGTATCGCATGTTCAAAATGTACAATGACCCTGCGCTGAATCCGTATTTATATGCGGCAGCCCCCAAAGCGGCGTAGGCGACTGGCCTGCGGCCGCTGTCCAGGGCTCACCCTGATTGCCCCATTTGGTATGATGCTAGGGAAAGGAGCAGTCAGGCGATGAAGTGCTTTTGGCTGGCTGGGTTTGGATTGTGGTTGCTGGTCGCGTCCCCAGTGGCGCGCGCCGCCGATGCGCCCATGCCAGCCGCCCGCAAGGTCGAAAAGCTTGACGCTTCGCCAGCGCAGGTGCGCGCGTGGGTGCGGCAGCTGGATGCTGACGAATTCGCCCTGCGGGAAGAAGCGACGGAAAATCTGATGCGCTGCGGCGGTGAAGCGGTCGCGGCGCTGGATCAGGCCAATCTGGCGGGTCACAATCTGGAAGTGCTCTCGCGCGGCATCTATGTGCTGCAAGAATTGGCGCTCGCAGAAGATATCAAAGTCGAAGAAGCCGCGCGAACATTGCTCGAAGAGCTGGCCGCGTCCAAGAACGCCGCCACCGCGCGCCGCGCTGCCGGCACGCTCAGCGCGCTCAACGAGATTCGCCAAGAGCGCACCATTGCTCAACTCAAAGAACTGGGCGTGCGCGTCGTGATGAACACCGCGCAAGTCGGCCTGGTGCTGGTGCACGAAGTTCCCACGATCGAGATCGACGAGAACTTCACAGGCACCGCGGACGACTTAAAGCGACTCAAGTATCTCGAGAACGTTCGCCTGGTACAGCTATCTGGCGACAAGATTACCGACGAAGTGCTCGAGCGCGTGGCCGATGTGCGCGACCTGGAGTATCTGAAGATCAAATGGGCGAAGATCAGCAGCCGCGGCCTCCAGCGGTTCGCGGATTTGCCTCGCCTGCAGCATGTCAGCGTGCTGTACTCGCCCATCGACGACGATTCTGTCGCCACGCTCGAAAAGATTAAGACGCTAGCCAATGTGCGGCTATATGGCACCGACATTACCAAGCCTGCGGCGCAGCGGCTGAATACCGCGCTCGGCGGCGATGGCTTGGATAAACGGGTCGATCATCGCCACGGTGCATTCTTGGGCATCGGCGGCGATCGCGGCACGCGCGGGTGCGAAGTGACCATCGTGCAGCCGAATACGGCCGCGGCAAAGGCCGGCATTCAGCCGGGCGATATCGTCGTGCGCTTCGCGGGCGAACCAATCGCCGACTTCGAAGCGCTGACGCTGGCTATCGGCAAGTTCAAAGCCCGCGATACCGTGACCTTTGAAATCCTCCGCGGCGAAACGCCGCAGAAGATCGAAGTCACTCTCGGTGAGTGGGATTGGTAACTCCCACGCCTTGGCTTAGTAGCCAATCGACGGAGGGTTGTTCAGCAGGAAGTCGCGCGGGCCGCGATTGGTGTAGTACGGATACGCCACCTGAGCGCCCTGCGGAGCGCCGGCACCTTCTTCAGCGCCAGTGATATGTGTGCTGGGACCAAAGTGG
>JAEZGD010000108.1 GCA_023417165.1 Planctomycetota bacterium | reverse complement strand
GGCTGCGGAATGTCGAAGAACTCGCCATACATTTCGGTATGCGCCAGCTCAAAGTATTCGCCGACGAGTCCCGAAACGATTTCATGCCCGGGGCGCACGATCCATAATCGCTCACGCTCGCCAGCCTCGCGCCAACGCAACATGCACTCGGTGCCCATCAAGCGGCGAAAGATCTTTGACGCATGCGCCGAGTGCAGCGCGATCAAGCCCATGCCGCTCAGTACACGCTTCTGCACGCGCTCGACGATGGCGTCGTCCACCTGGTCGTGCGCTTGATGGCCCCACCAGATCAAGACATCGGTTTCGGCCAGCACCTCTTCCGTCAGGCCATGCTCGGGCTCATCGAGCGTCGCGCTGCGCACGACAACCTCTTCGCCGAGTTGCTCGCGCAGGCCATCGGCGATCACCGCATGGATGCCGTCGGGATAGATCCTCTTCACCACCTCGTTGTGGCGTTCGTGAAGAAATTCGTTCCAAATCGTGACGCGTAGAGAGCCCATCGAAAGTTCCAAACTCCAAGGTGCTAAGTGCCAAACAGAACCGTTCCTACTTGGAACTTGACCCTTGGGACTTGGTACTTTCTGCCTTCATTTCGACGGGCAACTGATCGATCTTGGCCGCCAGGATGAAATCGTTCTCGCTGAGGCCGCCGATCGCATGCGTCCATAACTCGATGGTCACGTTGCGATAGCCTGAGAGATGCAGATCGGGATGGTGATTGTCTTCTTCGGCGACCTTGGCGACCTCTTCAAAGAATCGCATGCCGGCCATGAAGTTCTTGACCGTCCACGATTTACGAATGCGCTGGCCATCGTCGGTCAGCGTCCAGCCAGAGAGCTTCGCGAGCTGCGCTTTGGCTTCTTCGGGCGTAGCTTTCGGCACGCCTCCTTCGCACGGCACGCATTTCTTTTTCGTTAACGCTTCGCAGGTTTGAATTTCCATGAGCAGGCTCCAGAAGCGATGTTCGCCAACGCACGCGACATCAGGCCGGTGGCAGCAGGCGGTCTTCCACCTTGGCGAGCGCCTCTGCCACGAATTGTAGATGCGCGTCCAGTTCGAGGCCGAGATCGGCCGCGCCGCGCGTGATATCGTCGCGATTGATGGCCGCGGCAAAGCCCTTGGCCTTCAACTTCTTTTTGATGCTTTTGGCTTCCAGGCCCTGTAAACGCTCGGGACGAACCATCGCGCACGCCACGATAAAACCCGAGAGTTCGTCGCACGCGTACAGAGTTTTATCCAGCCGCGAGACACGTGGGCAATCGGGAAGATAGTCGGCATGCGATTTGATGGCGTAGATCACGTCGGCCGGATAGCCGCGCTCGGCCAAAATCTTTGCCCCTTCGAGCGGATGCGCTGGCGGATCGGGCCAGCGCTCGTAATCGAAGTCGTGCAGCAGACCGACGATGCCGTACTTTTCGACATCTTCGCCCCACTGCTCGGCGTACGCGCGCATCGCCGTTTCGACCGCCAACATATGCCGGCGCAGGCTATCGCCGGTGGTGTACTCGCAAACCAGTTGCCAGGCGTCGTCACGGTTCATAGGCGGGATAACGTAGCAGCCCTTGTTTAACCCGGAGCCAGCGGCGACGGCGCATTGCGAATGCTCCGTCGCCTGGCGTCCCACATCGGTTAAATCTCCAGGTCTTCACGTGGCGCCTTCGGCTTCACTTCCTTCTCAGGCGTTTCCTGCTTTTCGCGGAACGGCTTCTTGTTCTGATAGCCTTCCAACTCTTTTTTGAGTTGTTCCTGCACTTCGGGATCGGGCTTGTTTTCGCCTTCGGTGCTCATTTCGACCGCTTTGGTCGACCACTTGATGGCATTCTCGAAGTCGCCGCTTTCGGCATAGGCCGCGCCCAGCGTGCTGAGGACGTGCGGACGTTTGTAGTCGGTGTTTTCACAAGCCTGGGTAGCGAGTTCGACCGCGCGCTTGCCATTGCGGACGTCGTCATCGGGGCTGGTGGCCAGCACCCACGCCAGGTTGTTCAGCACGCCGCTGTTCTTGGGATCTTCCTTAAGCGAGGCTTCGAGATCGGCGACCGCTTCTTTGTGCTTGCCGACGCTAAGATACGCATCGCCGCGCACCCGCAGCGCGCTGGCGTTGGGATTGGCTTCGTCCATCTTGATCACTTCCGTGGCCACCTCAATGGCGGCGCGCGGACGTTTGTCAGCCGACAGAAGTTGAGCGATCTGCACCTTCCACAGTGGGTTCATCGGGTCGGCGTTCGCCATCAGCCGCATGTTTTGCAAGGCTTCTTCGTAGTTGCCTTTTTGTGCAGCCAGTTCCGCCTGCATGAGAATGCCTTGCACCATGTTGGGGCGAATCTTGAGCGCGGCATCGACATCGGCCTTGGCTTTGGCGAACTCCTTCATCTGCGCATAGACGGCGGCACGAACCATCAATGCGGCGACATCGCGCGGTTCAAGCTCGATCGCTTTGCTCAGATCTTCCAGAGCCGACTCGGTCTCGCCTTGCAGTGTTTTGATGCGAGCGCGGGCGGTATAGCCGATGGGAGCCTTGGGATTCGCTTCGATCACGCGGTCGATCAGCTTGATGGCTTCGTCGAATTTCTTTTCCGCCGTCAGTGAGTCTGCCAGTTCGCTCAACGCTTCGGTGTCTTCGGGATTCAGTTCGAGGATCTTCGCGAAGTCTTCCGTCGCCTTGGCGAAGTCTTTCTTCAGGATGTAGTACAAGGCGCGAGCGCGATGCGCATCGACCGAATCGGGAGCTGTCTTAACCGCTTCGTTGAAGTCTTCCAGTTGCTTCTCGGTTTCGGTTTGCAGCGAGCCGCGCACGATCAGCGCCATGGCTTTTTGCTTGGGCTCGTCGCCCAGCAGCTTGATGGCTTTCTCGGCGGCGTCTTTGGCCATGGCGGCTTCGGTCGGGTTCATGCCGTACAGGCGGGCCAGCAGCAGTTGTGCCGCGGGCAATTTGTCGTCGTACTTGGTCGCTTTTTCGAGATCTTTGATCGCCAGTTCGCGCACGATCTTCCATTGCGGATGGCGCTGATGCTTCGGATCAATAATGCGATTGAGATTGAACAGCGCGCCCGAGAGACGAGCGGAGTGCTCGTACAAGGTGGAGGTCAGCAACTGCGTAGCGAACTGCTTGTTGCCGTCGTCCAGGCCTTTGGTGAGAGCGCTCTCGCACAGGTCGGCGATCTTTTCCAGATCGGCGAGCGACTCGGCTTTGAGCTGCAGCTCGGTCGCCTTATCGAGATCGCCTTGGCCCTCGTTTTCGGCCCAGGCGAGCGCGGGAAAGAGCAACAAAACAAAGGCGAACGCCAAACCAATCCGTGCGCGGGTCATCGCGGTAAACTCCGGTCTAGTGGGGATTTCCGTCGCGTATTATGCCGCGCTTGCCCAGACGATGCCATACGAGCCCGCAGCAATCGGACCGTTGGCGTCCACTAAAAAAATTCGCCCGGCGACAGCAGAGCCATCGCCGGGCGAAGCGGACAGGAGACGGACAAATAAGCGGGCACGACAGCTTGGCTATCGCGCCCGGTGCGGGTCTTAACGACCTGCACGGAGGAAGACAAATCGCGACACGCCGCCGCGTTGAACCTGCATGCGCACGCCTTTTTCGAGCGATTGCTCTTTCATCAGCTCGCGGTATTCGCTGGCGGTCTGCACCTTCTTGCCAGCGATCGACACCACCACGTCGCCGCTCGACAGGCCAGCGTCTTCAGCCGGACTGCCACTTTCAACGTCGGTGATAACAATTCCTTCAGCTTGCTTCAGGTTCAGTTGCTCGGCGAGCGCCGGCGTGACTGTCTGCACGGTCAGACCAATGTCGCTGGTCGTGGCTTCCTCGGCAGCGTCTTGGGTATCGTCGCCCGAGACATCGCCGCCCTTGGCGACCGTAGCTGTCAGTTCGCCAATCGTGATATCGAGTGTGACCGGCTTGCCATCGCGTTGGATGAGCAGCTTGGTCTTGGTGTGAGGCTTGGTCGCCGCCACCGAGTTACGCAACTGCTGCGCGCTGCGGACCGCCTGGTCTTTGAACTTTACGACGATGTCGCCAGCTTTCAGGCCCGCTTTCTCGGCAGGGCTATCGGCCATGACATCGCCAATCAGCACGCCATCGGTCGAAGTGTAGTTGAACGACGCCGCCAAGTCTTCATTCAGGTCTTGAATGGCAGCGCCGAGCCAACCACGCGTGACTTTGCCTTCTTGAATCAGGCTGTCGGCGACGAGCTTGACCATGTTGCTGGGAATCGCAAAACCAACGCCTGCGTAACCGCCGCTGCGCGAAGCGATGGCGGTGTTGATGCCGATGACTTCGCCCTGCATGTTGACGAGCGGGCCGCCGCTATTGCCAGGGTTGATCGCCGCGTCGGTTTGTAGGAAGTCTTCGTAATCGCTGATGCCGACATTGGCGCGGCCTTTGGCGCTAATGATGCCAGCGGTTACTGTCTGATCGAGGCCGAAGGGGCTGCCCATCGCCAGCACCCACTCGCCGACCTCCATCTTGTCGGAATTGCCGAGTGGCGCGGCCATGAGGTTCTTGGCTTTGATCTTGATCACGGCGACGTCGGTCTTTTCGTCTTGGCCGACAACTTCGCCGGTGTATTCCTGGCCATCTGCCAGGCGAACGGTTAACTCGGTCGCGCCGCGCACGACGTGATTGTTCGTGACAATGTAACCGTCTTCGCTAATGATCACGCCGGTGCCTTGCCCGCGCTGGGCAAAGCCTTGCTGCGGATTGCGCTCGGAATCGAAGAAGCGCTCGAACATTTCATCGTCCATGCCAAAACGCTTGCGCAGCTCATCGGGAATCTGGGGATTGCCGCGCGTGCCACGCTGTGTGTTGCGTGTTGGCTGAACGCGCGTGACTGCATTGATATGCACCACCGAAGGACGCATGGCGGTGGCGACGCTGCTAAAAGCTTCGGATAGCCCGCGCGCGTGTTCGACGTCGCGCGACAGTGTTTCGCGCGCGGCTTTCGCGTCGCGCAGCTCCAAGGCGTAACTTGGGCCGGTCAATTGGTCGGCGTACTTAACGGCCAGACCGCCGACGAGGCCGCTGGACAGGCATATGGCCAGCGCCAATTTGGTAGTGAGTTGCCCTCGACGAATTCTCATGCTCTTCCTCCCCCTGCTTCGGAAATGAATGCCGGCGAAAAAGATTAGGAATAAGCCGGCATGAATCATTACGACGCTAGCGGTCGAAACGGTTCAGATGGCAAATCTGTAATGTCTTTGTCTTTGTCTTTTCTCGCCGACAACGTCGCGATTCTTTAGCTACGGGCATCCGCAGAGATTTCGCAAGGAAATGTGCGAGAAAGGTTGACTTGCCTTCTGCGGACCGCTATTTTGTCGACATTGATACTCAGTATCATCAGTGAAGCGATTGGTCGGAGTCGTGGCCCATTAGGCCGGATGTCGATCATAAGTCGCTTCGCTGCAATTGCTTGCGACAAATGTCTGCCGTTTCCCATGTCACGCAACACGCTTAAATCACATCGCTTTGCCCCGCAGTGGAGCTGGATGATGGGATGGGAC
>JAEZGD010000094.1 GCA_023417165.1 Planctomycetota bacterium | reverse complement strand
GCTCGGGGCGTGGATCGATGGCTGTGCGATCTATCTCGCCACTATCTATCCGCTGCTGTACTGGCACGCGAACTTGCCTCGCAATTTTGCCTGGTTCCTAAGCGGCGACTTCGTCGCGCTCCCCGCGCTACTGGCTCAGATCGCGTGGCCGCTTTATTTGCTAGTGCTCGCGGCTTATGCAGTGAAGTCGGCTTATCGGGGATTCGTTGTCGGCCAGTGGAATCCCGGCAAGGACGTGGTCGTGGTGACGACGGCTCTGTGCTGGTACGTCGGCATTGTCGCGATCAATTCGGACTATGCGTTCACGGTCACCAACGTGGTGATCCACGGTGTGCCGTATATGGTGCTGGTCTATTGGGTCAATGTCCGTACGAGCGACCATGCCCAACACGACGAAGTTCCGCGTCAACGCTTGTCGTGGGGCTGGCGTAAAGCGATTGGCTTTCTGGCGACGTTGTGGCTGCTGGCCTATGTCGAAGAGCTACTGTGGGACCGCAGCGTGTGGCAGGAGCGGCCGTGGCTGTTTGGCGGCGGCGATTACTCGACGCATTCCAGTTGGCTCGCGCCGCTGCTGGCCGTGCCGCAGATCACGCATTACATCCTGGACGGCTTTATCTGGCGGCGACGCTCGAACCCGGATTTGGCTTCTCGCAAGAGCTGAATCGCCCGCCAGGTCGCAGGTCCGGTTGTAACGATGATGCCGATCCGCTTTTCTGAAGATCCTTTCCAGATTTCCAGTAATAAATTCAAGTCGGCGATTTGACGTCGGACGGATTCGACATAGGTTTCAAGTGTAACCGGTGTTCTGCCGGTCACTGAGAGGACTGAAGGGCCGGTTCCGGTCCGTCCTCTGACTTGTCCGCCTGCAAGCCTCGCATCCTCGATAAGGGCAAACCGGTCGTGAGGCCGGGACGCAAAGCTAAGGACCTTCGCAAGAAGGCCGCCTGGCTGCCGAAAGGGTAAACGGCTGAGTGACGGCTGTCTTCCGTGACGCGGAAGCGCCAGTACCTTGACGTAGAAACCATTGGCAAGACCAACGAGGGAAAGAGGTAGTTCGGAGCGTGTGGTTGGGACGTCATCGAACAACGCAGGCCGGCTTGGCTTCGCCGCTAAGCCGTGTTCGATGGAACGACCGATTTGATTTCCTTGTTTTGTCGTCGCCGAGCGATTCGCTCCTCGGCGATGGCGCAACTCCGCTGGAGAATGCTATGAAGAGTTTCGCTTTGAAGGTGCAGCGTTTTCTCGTAACCGAAGATGGCCCCACCGCAGTCGAATATGCGGTCATGCTGGCCCTGATCGTCATCGTGTGTTTGACCGCCATTCAGGCGATTGGCACGAACGCGAGCACGACGTTCCAGAACGTCGCTGATCAGCTGTAAACAGCCGGTCAAGACTTGTCCATCGCCAAGAACCGCCGGGAAGCTTTTGCTTGTCGGCGGTTTTTGCATGCGCGCATCGAAAAGCGCGACTGGCCGTTGAACGACCAACGCGGTTGCGCCTCTATCAGACCAGCGATCGCTGGTCGCCCGCCCTGCTTGCTCGATTCGTTAAGCGGCCTGCATGGCATGGGTTTCGCACCAGCAAGTTTCAGCAATTACCTCACACTTGCTGCGCGAGGAGTCGAACCATGCTTGGCCGCAATCTACTAGTCACATTAGGGGCAGGAGCGGGATTGATGTATTTCCTCGACCCCACTGCCGGGCGAAAACGCCGAAAGATGTTCGCTGATCAATGTGCACGAATGCAACGTGATTTCAGCTGTTTTCTCGACAAAGGGCTATGCGATCTGACAAATCGTGTAGACGGAGCCATGGCCGAGACCCGCGGCCTGCTGTCGACGGACCAACGTTGCGACGATCGTGTCCTGCACGACCGCGTCCGCTCGAAGCTAGGACGTTATGTCTCGCATCCCCGGGCCATTCATATCGAAGCCTGTGACGGCGTGGTCCGGTTGCGCGGACATATCCTCAGTAGCGAGGTTACGCCGCTCGTGGGCGCGCTGCGCATGCTGCGGGGCGTCAAGCACCTCGATAATCAGCTCGAGGTACACACCGAACCCGACATTGCTGCATTGCAGGGGGGATCGCTGCGCAATGCTGCACACTCGCTTTTTTCGCCCGGGACATTTGCTCCTGGGACACAGTTAGCCCTTGGGGCCGCTAGCTCCGTATTAATGCTGATGGGAGCTGCCGCCCGTCGACCGCTGGCTTTTGCCTTGGGAGCGGGAGGCTTAGGTGCGATTTGCTCGAGTTGTGCTACCAATGCGCAATCGCGCCAAGGTTCCACCACGCACGAATCGGCGTCGCACAATCACTCCCAGCGAGAAGCGTTGCCTTCGGCTCCCAAGCAGCAGCCCAAGCATCGCCACGAAGAGATGAGCCGGTTTGGCCGCGAAGACAACAACCCAGCATCGGGTTGGAAGACGGCTGAGCCCACGGCCAATCCAGAAATGGATTGACCGACCAATCCTGAGCGGGGGACGGCAGTCCCCTGAACCCGCGTTCGGCGCGGCTGTTCGTCGATTCAGGGAGCTGACGCTCCCCGCTCAGGCATTTAGCGCGTCAGCGCGCATCACGCCAGTGACCAAGAGTGGCGTGGAAACAAAGCCCTAGTTGCTGCCGTTATCCACAGGCATCGCGGGCAAGCGTGGCGGCGCCACTGTGGTGCGCATCGAGCGGTCGATTGCGTCCAGGTAGTCGCCCGACATACCGGGAGGCGGTTGATCGCTGACCAGTACTTCCGGCAGCGCGCCTTCAGGCAAAATCCGCTCAATATAGCGTTGCACCTGGTCGACGCGCTGCGCGGTGGCAGTAGCATCTTGACCACGCAACACCCACACGGTGCGGCGAGAAACCGGAGCCTGCGTCACGATCCAGCGCACCTTGTGCTGGCCGGCAGTCGTCAGCTCCCCTTCGGCGGTAAACATCACGTCGCCGAGGGTGGTTTCGCGCCGCCAGCCATTGTTCGCCATGATCTCGAACGGCTGCCGCTGAGCCATGCGATCCGCACAGGCAAACGGATACGGCCAATCTTTCCGGCGTTGGTAGTCGGTCTTGCTTTGATGCCAGAACTCGCTCCAACCTGCCATCGCGGCAGCACTGCCGGAAAGGGTAAGAACAACGGCCGTCGCGAAATCGCGATAACGCATGGGGGAATGCCTCCTGTGCAACCATTCGCAGAGTTCGCGTGCTATCCGTCCACGCGTTGTCGATGGCTTCGTGCTTGGTATCGACCACCAATCGCTGCTAGCTGCGGTCAAGTGTCTGCAGCCAGCACATCTTGTCTAAGCGGTACAGACCAAGGCCCCTGGCATCAACAACAAAGACCCATGCAAACACCTGGATGTCTGCATGGGTCTTGAGATTTTCGTCCTACCAGTAGCCTTAACGGGCCTGCATGGCGGGGAACATTTCGCGGATCATGGTGATGGCGGCCGGCCCCACAAGCACCACAAAGATGCCGGGGAAGATGAATAGCACCAGCGGGAAAATCAGTTTCACCGCGGTCTTGGCCGCTTTCTCTTCCGCGATTTGGCGGCGGCGCGTACGCATCGAATCGCTTTGCACGCGCAACGCCTGGGCGATGCTGGAACCAAACTTATCGGCCTGGATCAAGATCGATGCCAGCGAGCGCAGATCATCGACGCCGGTGCGATTGCCCAGGTCTTGCAGCACCTGGTTGCGGCTGCGTCCCATCTGCAATTGCAGATTGCACAAGCCAAACTCCTCGGCAATGATGCGGTGCGATTTCTTCATCTCTTCAGAAACCTTGCGCATCGCCTGGTCGAGCCCCAAACCCGCTTCAACGCAGACCACCATCAGGTCGAGCGCATCAGGCAGCGAGAGGAAGATCGCTTCTTTGCGTTTCTTGCCCAGAAACATGACCGCAATATCAGGCAGGTAAAACATACCGCCTGCCGAGAAC
>JAEZGD010000063.1 GCA_023417165.1 Planctomycetota bacterium | reverse complement strand
CTCCTCGCCCCAAGCGTCGCCGCCGGCGGTGTCGCGATATTGATCTTCCAACGTGCTCATAAGCCGAGGATCCAACCATCGTGCGGTGCGAGCGTGACCGCCAGTCGCAAAGTGGCAGTGCGCACGGCTGCCCGGAATGCGCCGTAATACCTACTGCTTCTATACGTCGCGATAAATGGCTGGTCAAAAACACGGGCCAGAGCCAGGGCGAGAAGATCCGCAGATTCCGTTACCCCAAGACCTCGGGGTTGACGACGTTTTCGGGTCGTCCCCCCGTTAGACGTGTCGCCACTTGCCGGGCGACGCGGCTGCGCAAGTTTTGCAGCGATTCCACCGACACAAACGCGGCATGTGGACTAATCAGCACGCGCGGATCGTTGTAGGGAGCCTGCGACAGGTCGGGCGGCTCTGGATCTTGCACGTCGAGCGCCGCGCCGGCGAGCTGGCCCGCGTCGAGCGCCTTGGCGAGCGCCGCGTGGTCGATCAAGCCGCCGCGCGCGGTGTTGATCAAATAGGCTGATGGTTTCATCTTGGCGAATTGTGCCGCTCCGAGCAGATGTTTGGTCTGTGCCGTTAAGGGCAGGTGCAGCGAAACATAGTCGCTGGCGGTCAGCAGCTCGTCGAGTTCGACGAACTCGACGCCAGACATCGGATCTTTGCGGCTGCGACTATACGCGACGACCTTCATCCTCAGGCCGAGCACCTTCTGGGCCAGCTTGCGACCAATGTTGCCGAGCCCCACGATGCCGAGCGTCTGGCCTTCGATGCGGCGCAGCGCCGGGCCAGCTTGCAGTTGATAACGCCCCTCTTGCGTTTCGTAGTGATAGAAGGCAATCTTGCGCGCCATTGATAACAATTGTGCGAGCGCGTGTTCCGCGACTTCGATCAAGCAATAGTCGGGAATGTTCGTGACCGGAATGCTATGACGTGTGCAATGCGCGACATCGATGTTATCGAGCCCAATGCCCAGTCGAGAGACGATGCGGCACTGCGGAGCGGCGGCAATCACTTCAGCCGGCACCTTCGCCCAGTTCGTCATAATCGCATCAACCGGCGCAGCCAGCGCGGCCAGCGAGGCGGCATCTTGCTTGTCGGCAACAATCAACTCGGCATCAATTTCGGCCAGCGTACGACGTTCGATCTCGAGGTCGGCCCAGGCGTAATCCGTTAACAGCACGCGAAACTTCGGCATGAAGACTCAATCGTAGGTGAGAGGATGCGAAACAAAGGGTGCAGATCCGGCGGTCGCTAGCGGGGCAAATGATCGCCGCCCCACAGTTGTGCGCCCCGCGCCGTCAATCGCTGTGCATAGGGTTCCAACTCGCGCTCGACTGCGATGCGCAGCGCGGTGTCGTTGCCATGATCGGTTGCATTGACATCAATCGGGGTGGTTAACAACAATTCCAACACCGACAGGTGAGCGGACGTGTGATTCAAATTGCTGACGGCTCCGCGCATTAACGCATGCAGCGGCGTGCCGATCGGCTGACCCTTGCCCAGTTGCACGTCCGCGCCTTGTTCGAGCAGGAATCGCACTGCATTGGTTTGACCCGACCGGGCAGCAATGTGCAAGGCCGTAGCGCCATTGTTCGCTTGCGCGTTGACATCGACTCCGGCCGCCACCAACCGCTGCAGCAGTGGTACATTGCCTTGCTCGGCGGCGACGTGCAGCAACGAGTACTTGTCCTGATCTTGCTGCAACGGATCGGCGCCTTCGGCTAGCAACAAGTCGACGAGGGCCAGATTGTTGCTGCGCGTCGCGCTAAACAAAGCTTGGCCAAACTGTTCGCCATCGCCAGGGCTCAGCAGCAGCTTGACGATGGGGACATTGCCTGCGTTGACTGCAGCCACTAGCGCCGACTGCCCACCAGTCGGAACGCAATCAAGATTGGCCCCGCGCGCCAGCAGCAACTTGACCGATTCAAGTCGACCATGTTGCGCGGCCATTGCCAGCGGAGTGCTCGCATAAGTCTGCGGCTCGATCTCGGCGCCGCGATCCAGCAACAGCTCGAGCGCTTGAGCATCGCGAGCCGCGGCCATGTGTGAAGGCTGCCGTCCCAAGACATCGACGGCGTCGATCTGCGCCCCATGCTCAAGCAGCAATTCAATCATGGCCTCGTCACCGCGCGAGGCCGCGCTGTGCAGGGGCGTGCCTTCGAAGCGGCCTCCTTTGACGTGCACGTTGGCGCCGACCTTCAACAGTTGGATCACAATCTCGTGATTCCCAAACTCGACCGCCAGCAACAGCGGCGCGGGACTTTGAGCACGGATCGGTTCGACGCTCGCTCCAGCGTCGATGATGGCCTGCGTCAGCTGCGGATTGCCGACCAGCACTGCTAAAAGCAGCGGCGTTTGCTGATGCTGATTGCACGCGTGCGGGTCCGCGCCTTGAGCCAGCAACTCCATCGCGACTTCCACGCGTCCGCTGCGCACGGCCGAGTGCAGCAGCGATTCGCCGCGATGGTTGATGGCATTCGCGCTGCCGCCATAGTGCAACCACTTGCGCACTTGCACGAAGTCGCCGCGTAGGACCGCGTCGTGCAGCTTGCGATTGGACAAAGACGACGAACCCCACGCCAGGCCTGCTAAGACCAACAGGCTTACCGACAAGACAGAGAAGAGCATTTTCCAGCGGCGCTTCATCGGATCGACTCCAACACTCGCTTGGTGAATGACCGGAATTATCGTCGCAGCCGGGCCTCGGGGAAAGAGCAGATCGCACGATCTGCACCAACACGCCCGACCGCCCCAAGCCCTGTGACCTACAGTTGAGCAGGCCTGCGCCGCATCTTCGTCAACTAAGGAACCTTCTGCTTATGCGCTCGACGTGGATTGCATGCCTGATGCTGGCAAGCCTGGCAAACCTCGCGCAGGCGGAAAGTCCCAGCGAAATCGAAGTCAGCTTTGGCACGCACAAAGTGCTGGGCCGCCCGCTAGCGTGGACCTCGGAGCAAATTCTGCTGCTGGGCCGCGATGGCCGCTTGTGGGACTTTGCTCCGCATCAAGCCAAGGACTTTCGCCAATCGCCAGCCGATTTTCGCAGCCTGACCAAAAACGAGATGCGCGCCCAACTGCAACGCGAGTTCGGCGCGGCCTTTGAAGTTACCTCGACAGGCAACTACCTGGTCGTGCATCCCGCGGGCGAACAAAACTTGTGGGCACAACGCTTTGAGACGCTGTATCGCTCGTTCTTGCATTACTTTCAGGCGCGCGGACTGAAGCCCCAGACGCCGATCTTTCCGCTGGTGGCGGTTGTCTTCCCGCGCCAGGAAGACTTCCTGCGATATGCTGCCGCGCAAGGCGACCGAGTCTCGCCGCAGGTGCTGGGATATTACTCGCCGATGAGCAATCGCATCGTGATGTTCGACAGCACGCGCGGCCAGGCAGGCGAAGACTGGACGCAAAATGCCGAAACGCTGATCCACGAAGCGGCCCATCAAACGGCATTTAACACCGGCGTGCATAACCGCTGGTCGTCGCCGCCGCGCTGGGTCGCCGAAGGCCTGGGCACGATGTTCGAAGCCCGCGGCGTGTATGACGCCCCGCATTACACCAGCCAGCGCGACCGACTCAATCGTGGACGACTGCAAGCCTTTCAACAATATGCCGCCGGGCGACGACCCAAGGGCAATCTCGCGCAACTGCTGAGCTCCGATCGCCAGTTTCAAACCGATCCCGATGGCGCATATGCCGAAGCCTGGGCGCTGACGTTCTTCCTGGCCGAGACCGAGCCGCGTAAGTATTTTGCTTACCTCGCGAAAACCGCCGGGCATGCCCCGCTGCAAGAAGTGCGCGGCCCCGAACGCTTAAAGGACTTCACCAGCGTCTTTGGCGAACAGCTCGATCTGCTCGATGCGAAACTCGTGCGATTCATCAGCGAGCTTCAATGAGTTGCTGTGGAGTACCAAGCTTTATGCCATGTTTTCGCGCTCAAGCATTGGTGCGTAAGGGACGACTCTAAGACGAGTTACGCGATATGCCTGGCCGCAATCAAACTTGACTTTATGCCTAGGCATTTCCCCGCGCGAGGGCCGTGAGGTCCGATCGTAAAACCTTGCTTGCCACGTCGGCGACCACGTTACAATGAAGGACCGCCGGGAAGTGAGTGGCGCTGCGAATTTCCAAAGAACCAAAAATAGTACGGATGTCCACCTCGTTCGTCAATGAAGTGGTGCGCAGTTTTTGTCTAGTAAATTACAAGTCGATGGCGCGGCGATCTACTCGCCTGCGGTGCTGGCGATCTACGACGCCTGGGTGTTAGGCGTTTCGAATCGCTGGCTGTGGCGTTGCCCGACGTCGCGGCTGCTGGCGCATTACAACCGCCACGTAAGCAGCAATCACTTGGATGTTGGCGTCGGCACCGGCTATTACTTGCATCGCTGCCGCTTTCCGGCCGCTGCGCCGCGCGTCGCGCTGCTCGATGTGAATC
>JAEZGD010000010.1 GCA_023417165.1 Planctomycetota bacterium | reverse complement strand
ACGCAGAAGCAGCCAGCGTGCCGTTGTGATACAGGCAGCAGTGAGTGCCAATTTCGTCGTCACGCGAGACGATGTCGGCATCGGAGAGAAGTCGCTCTTCATCGCGCAAAACGCGCTCACGAAGTTGCAGAATGTCATTGCCGATCTGCTGCGAGCGGACGACTAACTTCAGGGAAGTTGACTCGGAACCAGGAGCAAGATCGCCTTGACTCATCGAACACTCCTCGGATGCGATTGACCTGCCTAGCGACTAGGCATTGTCATACTGTGTTGCCGGTACGGTGGCAATATTTTTTTGAGGAGAGTATTCAATGGCGAAAAACGCAATGACCGAAGCGGAATTGCTCCGTTTCGGTCATTGCGTTTTCGTGTGTCGGATTTGTTTGGAATTTGGCGTTTCCGGCGCTACTCCACACGCTCAAAGATCGTGGCGATGCCTTGGCCGACGCCGATGCACATCGTCGCCAGGCCATATATGGCGCCGCTGTCGACCATCTGGTGAATCAGCGTCGTGGTGATGCGCGCGCCGCTGGCGCCGAGCGGGTGCCCAATGGCGATCGAGCCGCCGCGCAGATTCACCTTCTCGATATCGAGCCCCAAGAGCTGAATGCAGGCGAGCGCCTGGGCGGCGAAGGCTTCATTGAGTTCGATAAGGTCGATGTCGGCGAGTTTCAAACCCGCGCGTTGCAAGGCCTTTTGCGTGGCGGGGACGGGACCGGTGCCCATCACTGAGGGATCGACGCCTGCGACCGCGGTCGCCTTCACGCGCACGAGCGGCTTCAACCCCAACTGCTTGGCTTTCTCTTCCGACATCATCAATAGCGCGGCCGCGCCATCGTTGAGCGGCGAACTGTTGCCGGCGGTGATGGTGCCGGTCTTGGGAACGAAGGCGGGCGGCAGCGCCGCGAGCGCTTCCAGGCTCGTGTCTGGACGCACGCATTGATCGTAGTCGGCCAGGAACCGATTGCCCGCTTCATCGCGTGCGAATGTCGGTAGTATCTCGTTCTTGAACAGCCCGTTGCGCTGCGCGACGGCGGCACGTTGGTGACTGCGCAGCGCGAACTCGTCTTGTTGCTGGCGCGAAATGTCGTACACCTGCGAGAGGAACTCGGCGGTGATTCCCATGTGCAGCGCACCCTTGGAGGTTTGCGTGAACAGTTTGGGATTGATGTTCAGGCCGTGATCCATCGGCAGATGCTGCATGTGCTCCAGGCCGCCGACGATCTGCACGTCTTCATAACCGCACATGATGGCATGCGACGCCTGGTTCAGGGCTTGCAAGCTGCTGCCGCACAGGCGATTGACCGTCGCCCCAGCGGCTTCGGCTGGCAAACCGGCGACGAGCGAGATCACGCGGCCAATGTTCAGCCCTTGCTCCATCGTTTGCTGCGTGTTGCCAAACACGACATCTTCGATGTGCTTCGGATCGATGCCGGTGCGCTCGACGAGCGCCCGCACGCAGGCAGCCGCCAGGTCGTCGCTGCGCGTATCGCGATAAAAGCCCTTCTCCGGATGCGCACGGCCAATCGGCGTGCGCAGACAGTCGATGATAACCGCGTGATTCATAGGAGCATCTCGTCTGTTATGTGATCGCTATCCAAGAGCGACAGCAATCTGCTGTTGGCTCCCGGTTGATAAGGTTTGTACTACTTGATTGGTTGAAGGTGACCGAGCAGAAAGCAAAGACAGGGATTCACCACGGAGACACGGAGGACACGGAGAAGACAAAAGGCAAGGCAGAAGAGAGCCGCAGATAAACACAGATAAAACCAATTCCAAGGAATTTCCTGTGCTTGATCCGTGTGCATCGGCGTCGACCTGCGGCTCGATGCTTTGCTGCCTTTCTTCTCCTCTCCGTGTCTCCGTGGTGAATTATGCCTTTGTCTTCTTTCTCACTTGGGATCGAGCCAACCGACGGATAGGTCAGTAAGGAGGAATACAGTTACCCATAAAACTTCTCGCCACTCTGAGCCATGTCGAGCAGGCGCTGCGTGGGTTGGCCGCGCTTGCCAAGGTGTTCGAGTGGTTTGAGCATTTCGATCACTTTCGCGGCGCCCAGCGTATCGGCCCACAACATCAAGCCGCCCTTGAACGGCGGGAAGCCCAGGCCAAAGATCAGGCCCAGATCGATATCGCGCGGATCACGCACGATATGATCGTCGAGTGCGCGCGTGGCTTCGAGCAGCATCGGCAAGAATAGCCTCGCGGTTAGCTCTTCTTGGCTGTATTGTTGTTCGCTCTTCTTGTAGCGATCAATGATCGCTTGCATCGCGGGATCGGCTTCGGCTTTGCCTTTGGCGTTGTACTTGAAGAAGCCGACACCAGTCTTTTGTCCGAGGCGGCCCGCTTTGACGAGCGCAGGCAAGATCGGCGAAGCGACGATGCGATCGGGGAACGCCTCCCACATCACACGCCCGGCGTACATCGCGGTGTCGATGCCGACCATGTCGAGCAGCGTGATCGGCCCGACGGGCATGCCGAACTTGACGGCCGCCTTGTCGATGGTTTCGATGGGCACGCCTTCGCTCAATAGGTCGAGCGCTTCGTTCAGATACGGCAGCAGCAGGCGATTGACGAGGAAGCCGGGACCATCGTTGACGACGACCGGCATCTTGCCGATGCGCTTGGCATAGGCGACCGCGGTGGCGATCGTTTCGTCGCTCGATTGCTGGCCGCGAATCACTTCGACCAATTGCATCTTGCGGACGGGATTAAAGAAGTGGATGCCACAGAACTGCTGTGGCCGCGCGAGCTTCTCGGCCAGTCGCGTGATCGGAATGGTCGAGGTATTGGAAGCGAGAATCGCCGTCTCGCGCAGTTGCGGTTCCAGCTTCGCATACAGTTCGCGCTTCGCATCGATGTTCTCGACGACCGCTTCAATGACCAAATCGCAAGCGGCGACTTCGTGCAGACCGGTCGTGGCTTTCAAGAGTGGCGCGAACTTGATGGCGCGCTCGACATCGGCTCCCTTCTTTTGCTTGCTGTACGAGACGCCGTCCATGACCAGCCGCGCGCCCTTGAGGAGCGCGGCTTCGTTCGCGTCGGTCAAGGCGACGGCGAATTCGCGCTTGAGCGATGCCTCGGCGATGCCTGCGCCCATGATGCCAGCGCCGATGACGCCGACGCTGTGGAGTTCGCGCGGCGTGACGTCTTTGGTCTCTAGTCCCGAGTCACGCTTGTTGCGATCGGTCAGGAAGAAGACGTTGATCAGGCCACGATTAATTGGCGTGCCAAAGAGCCTCGCGAAGCCGGCCGCTTCTTTCTCGCAAGCTTGCTCGATCGGCAATTGCGACGTTTCGAGCATCAGCTCAAGCACGGCGGCCGGCGCGGGATACTGGCCCTTCGTCTGTTGGCGAATGAGCGCCGAAGCGGTCGCGCCGAGGAAACCCAGCTCGGTATCGCTCATCTTGATCGGCGCGGCAAAGTGCTCACGATCGCTTCGCAGCTGTCCGGTTTCGCGGTCCAGATAAACCGCCCGGCGCGCGGCGTCGAGCAACTGTTCTGGCGGCACCACATCGCTGGCGAGGCCCATCGCGAGTGCGGTTTGGGCGTCGATCGACTCGCCGCTGGTGATCATTTCAATCGCGTTGGAGAGACCAACCATGCGCGGCAGCCGCGCGGTGCCGCCCCAGCCAGGGAACAGCCCGAGTCTCACTTCGGGAAAACCAATCTCAGTTCGAGAATTATTCGAGAGCACGCGGCAGTCGCACCACACGGCTAGTTCCGCTCCGCCGCCGACGCAAATGCCGTCGATCGCGCACACCGAAACGTACTTAGCGGACGAGAGCCGCGCGAAGAGTTGCTGGCCGGCGCGGCTGACTTTGATGATCTCTTCCTGCGGCGCCGACAGCGATGCGGCAAATTCGCGCAGATCGGCTCCCGCGATGAACGTGCCTGGCTTGCCGCTGGCGAAGATCACGCCGGCGACGTTGTCCTTGGCATCGAGCTGGTCGAGCAGCGCGGCCAGCTCGTGCAGCACGCTGCCGGAGAGAATATTGGCTCCCTTGCCAGGCAAGTCAAAGGTAATGAGCGCGATATCGGCGTCCGGCCACGACAAGGTGAGAGCTGGCTGCGGCATCAGTAGGTCCTTAATCAAACGAGGTGCGTCATGGGAATGCTATCCCGCGAGCAGGCGAGGGCCAAGTGGTTGCGCGACAGATACCCACCATGCCGAGCGGTATATCGCCGGTTTTCCGGTTTACAAGGGGAATGCGTCTACTCCGTGAAGGCAACCAGGGCCGAGGCTACTCTTTCAATTTCAATTGCTTCTGCCAGTACTTTTTCAAAATCGGCATGTCTTTAAGGTCGTAGGTGGCGGCGTTGGGTGGGGCGTCTGCCGACGCGAGCTCCACATGAAGTGAATGCCACTTTCCGGCATCGGAAGAGATGGTGGCATGTTCACTTGCGAGTTCGACCAGCAAGACATGGGCGACCACAAATCGGTCGGGATCGTCCAGGAGTGGTACCAGCTCCCTGACGTCGATGGCCACTTCCTTTTTGCGAATCCGCTTCGCATGTTCGGAAAAAGAAGGATGCAGCCCAAGGGGGCCGCCGAACCAGCCAATGTCCTTATTGTGAAGGCGGCGAACCGGGGATTCATCGCCCAGCAGCGATTGAGTGGCAGCAAGTGTCAGTACGATGCACAGCACCGGCTTGAGCATGGCTAGAAATCCTTCCCCGCAAAGTTGGCGAAACCACCTTCCGTTCGCCTCAGCATAAGGGAAAGCAAGTTGTGATCGCTACAGCCACAATCCATCGGGAGGGACCAGCATCGTCCTTGAAGTTAGGGAGTTAACCAACAAAAAAAGCCCACGCGCTACAAGCGCGTGGGCGGGAGAACGGACAGTTCCAACAGAGACGTAAGCGAGTTAGTTGTTGTCGAGCGAGTGAATCTGTGTCGCAAAGGGACGCGTTCCACCGATGGCCAGGACATTGTCGCCTGCATGCACACCGGCTTCGATCTTCAGGTTGTGATTCCAGAACAGCGAGTCGCCGCCGCAGTCTTGATCGCCACAGCCGCACACATAGGCCACGCGGCCCGACTTAAACAGTACGTTCTGGCCCTTACCGTCGTGATTGCTGCTGACCATGTTCGGCAGCATGCCCATCGGAGCATCGGAAGCTAAGGCCTGGAAGTCGCTCGAATGAGCCTCGGTTTTGTTCGTGGTTTGCGGCACATAGCCCAGCGAGAAGGCGGTGCTACCGGCCCAGCGGCGTTGTGCCTCGGGGCTGGCCTGAAT
>JAEZGD010000696.1 GCA_023417165.1 Planctomycetota bacterium | reverse complement strand
GCTATGTGCAGTTCGCCGGCTTCACCGATAACGACAACGCCCGCGCGCGGATGAACGGCGTGAAGGAAGGCATTGGCAATGCGTATACCGAGAAGGATCGCATGGCCGACAACATGGACCTCAGCCGCGCCCGCGACAACGTGCGCCAGGCGATCAGCAAGCACAATGATCTCGTCGCGTTGATCGGTATCTGGGCTTACAACGCCCCGGCGATTGCCGAAGTGGTCGAAGAAAAGAAGGTCCGCGACAAGACGACCATTGTGACCTTCGACGCGCAAGGCGTGGCGATTGAACACTTCGCCGAAGGCCGCATCGACGCCATGGTCGTGCAGAATCCCTTCGACATGGGCTTTCAAAGCGTGCGTTTGCTGAAGGCGATGCACGAAGGGGACGAAGCAGTCATCAAGGAAATGTTCCCCAATCAAGGCCAACCTGGCGGCGACGTGTACACCACGGGCCTGCGTTTGGTGCTGCCGGATGAGGGATCGCCGATCAAGGCGGATGGCTATGACTCGACGATTGTCGAAGTGCTGCCGCTGACAAAGTTCCGCGAATGGCTCAAGCAATACAACCTGACTAGCTCATGAAAAACGCCACGACCCGCTCGCTCGATCGTTTACCGCTGACGTTCAACGAGATGGCATTGGTTCTGGCGATTGTTCTTGCGCTGGGCCTGACTGCCTGGATCGATCCGAACCACACGTACGCAACGTGGTCCGGAATGTCAGAGTCGGCGCCCGAGATTGCGCGCAATATGTCGCTGCTCGGCATCTTTGCGCTCGGCGCGCTGGTGGTGATTATTTCCGGCGGCATCGATTTGTCCGCCGGTTCGATGATCGCCTTCAGCGCGACAGTCTTCGCGTGCACGCTACAAGCGCTCGCGCCCGAAGCGATGCGCGATCCGAAGATTGACCTTCCCCTGTGGGTGCTGGTGGCAGCGACCTGTGCGTCGCTGTTCTCGGGCTTGGTCGTCGGCACATTACACGCGTGGCTGATTACTTCGGTACGCTTGCCGCCATTCGTCGCCACCTTGGCGACGCTCGTCGGCCTGCGCAGCTTCGCGCGTATTTTGCTCGACTATACCGTGCGACTCTCGACCGGCGCGCCTTCAGCGGGTCAGATCAACTTCTATGATCCTGCGCGCGATACGATTCGCAGCGTGCCAGTGATCGTCACCGTGTTTGCAGTGCTGGCGATCATCACGTGGCTGCTACTCAGCCGTACGGTGTTGGGCCGACACATCTATGCCCTTGGTGGTAACGAACAAGCGGCGCGTCTGGCGGGCATTCGCACCGATCAGGTGAAGTGGTTCGCGTATTGCTTTGCTTCGGTGCTCGCCAGCATCGCCGGCATCTTGTACCTGTCGAACGAAAGCAGCGCTTCGCCCAGCACGCAGGCCGTGGGCCACGAACTGTACGCGATCGCCGCGGCGGTCGTCGGTGGTTGCAGCCTGCAAGGTGGCGTCGGCACGGTGCTGGGCACGGTGCTCGGTGCGTTATTCTTGCGTGTGATTATCGATGCGGTACCGAAGCTGGTGGCGTCGGGCGCCGAGATGTACGAAGGGCTGATCGTCGGCATCGTTGTGGTGGTGGCGGTGGCATTTAGCCAACTGCGACAAGTCACGTCTGGCGGGCGGCAACTGCTGCCTGGCTGGCTGGGCATTTGCACCATACCGCTCTTATCGACGTTCCTTGGCATGATGGTCACCATGAGCATCGCCGAAGCCGGCGCGACCAAAGGCCTGCTAACGGGCGTGGTGGTGTTTGCGCTGCTCAGCGCGCTGAAGATTTGGGAAGTCGTGCGCAGCCGCGCTGCAACCTGACACCTTTCGCCGGGGCGATGCCATGGCCGACGCGATGATCTCGATTCGAAACGTCACCAAGAAGTTTCCCGGCGTCATTGCGCTGCAAGACGTCTCGCTCGAGATCGAGCGCGGTGAGTTTCACTCGATCTGCGGCGAAAATGGCGCTGGCAAAAGCACGCTGATGAAGATCCTCTCCGGAGTCATCCCCGACTTCGAAGGCGAACTGCTCGTCAACGGCAAGCCGGCCAACTTTCGCGGCACGCGCGATGCCGAAGAAGCCGGCGTCAGCATCATTCATCAAGAGCTGAACCTCGTCGAGCAGCTTTCGGCCGCCGCGAATATCTTCCTCGGCCGCGAAATTCGCACATGGTCCGGCATGCGCCACGATCGCGAGATGGATCGCATCGCTGGCGAACTGCTGGCAGAGCTCGAATGCGATGTCGATCCGCGCGCCAATGTCGGCAGCCTGCGCGTCGGCGATCAACAACTGATCGAAATCGCCAAGGCATTGTCGCTGCGCGCCGAGATCCTGATCATGGACGAGCCAACCAGCGCGCTGACCGAAACCGAAGTCGCGCGGCTCTATCGCGTGATTGAACGCTTGCGAGCGCGCGGCGTGACGATCTTGTATATCTCGCACAAGATGGACGAGGTCTTTCGCCTGTCCGATCGTATCTCAGTCCTGCGCGATGGCCGCACGGTGAAGACGCTTGTTCGCAAAGACACCAACGCCGACGAGATTACACGGCTAATGGTGGGCCGCGACATCGACGCCATCGACTTCGGCGGCGAACGTCACAACGGCAAGACGCTGCTGGAAGTCAAAAACCTTTCGCTCGCCTGGCCCGGCCACGCCCGCGGCTATCGACTGAAGGACATCAACTTTCAGCTTCGCCAAGGCGAGATCCTCGGCATCGCCGGCTTGATGGGCGCGGGACGCACCGAACTGTTAGAAAGCTTGTTCGGCGCTTCGCCGCTACAACCGACGGGGCAAATCATTCTCGACGGTCGCGAGGTTCGCTTTCGTGATCCGGCCGAAGCCTGCGACGCTGGCGTCGCCCTGGTGACCGAAGACCGCAAACGCCTCGGCATCTTTCCCGCGATGGGCGTGGGGCAAAACATCTCGATTTGCACGCTCAATCAAACCGGCCCCGCCGGCGTGATCGGTCGCGGACGCGAAAAGCAGATGGCCGACAGCATGGTCAGCCAACTCGCGGTTAAAACGGCATCGCTGGCCACCAAGATCACCGCGCTCAGCGGCGGCAATCAACAGAAGTGCATCATCGGGCGTTGGCTGCTGACCAAGCCGAAGGTGCTGCTGCTCGACGATCCCACGCGCGGCGTCGACGTCGGCGCGAAGGCCGAGCTTTATCGCTTGATGGATCGTCTGTGCCGCGAAGGCATCGGCATCATCATCACCAGCAGCGAACTGCCGGAACTCTTGACCGTGAGCGATCGCATCCTGGTGCTTTCCGAAGGTCGCTTGACCGCCGAGTTTCCCCGCGCAGAAGCCTCCGAGCACAAGATCATGGAAGCCGCCACGCTCGGCGCGCTGCGCAGCGAAGCGGTAGCTTCGTAAATCCGCTGTCAGGGTAGACGGTAAGCTCATTTGCGCTTCGGCTCGGTCACTTGCCCCCGCCAAAATCCATCATCGGTCCCCAGCGAAGGTGGCGGCTCCCGTTTTACGATTAAGAGCAGCGTCTCGTCTTTGAGAGTCGCGAGGTAACGCGTGTCGAGTTTTTGGTCACTGTCCTGCAATAACACAGCCGTGTCAGGCTTAAGACGTTCGGCAACCTCACTGAGATCGATCACCTTTTGAGCCGCTGTCATCACTCGCGCATCGGCCAGCTTAATCCGGCGAGCGCGAACCTCCGACACATAACGCACACGCGGAATGCGTTGCGTCTCAACTTTATCCGTGTCCGGATCGGAAACAATCTGTTCGATCCACTCCATGACCGCCAGCCTCGCGACCAACCGCAGTTCTACTTCACCGGCGTCGGCATCCAGCTTGGTCACGACCGCGAATTGCGGCGGCACACCGGGATCTGCGGGCTCCGCAGCCGCCAGCAGCGATGCAGTCACTAGCCACACGCACAACACACACAACACATTGCGAGCCATACGTTGCTCCTTGAAGCAGTCGCCCACCGTGTTCCTACGACGGTGTTGATTGTCTCGTATCCTCAACGCGTAAGCCAGCGATTTTTCGAGCGTCCTCATCGTCGCCTGTCGCTCCGCGAAAGGCGACAATCGGCCACATTTCTAGGCTATAATAGTCAGCCCATCCTTTCCGCCTTCCTGATGAGGAGACTTCACATGTTGCGCATCCTGGCTTCGGTTGTTTTGCTGTCGCTGGTCGTTACCACCGCCCGCGCGGACGAGAATCCATTGGTCACGCGCGATCACATTCGGCTTTCGCAACGCGGCGCGCAAACCATCCTCGATGCGGCCCAGGTGAAAGCGAAAGAGATGAAGCTGAAGGTGAACATCGCCGTCGTCGATGATGGCGGGCACTTGCTCGCCTTCGTGCGGATGGACGGCGCTCGCCCTGCCCGCGGCTATACGGCCATCACCAAGGCCACCCCCGCCGCGACGATG
>JAEZGD010000663.1 GCA_023417165.1 Planctomycetota bacterium | reverse complement strand
CCCTTACCCGGTCCAACCGACGACCTGGCAGCAAAACCAAGGTCGTTAACAACCCCGCGGCGGTAATGCGAACCTCAACTCACGAGTACGGATGCTCGAAACATGCGGAACCTAATTTATAGCCTGGTGGTGGCGCCGGCACTGCTGTTGAACTGCGGTTGCCAGACGATGGATTGGAAGGCTTTGCAGCAGCCCAAGTGGCCGTGGCAAAAGGCGCGCTCCAATGCCGATCGCGAAGAGAAGAAGAGCGAGTACGTCAACCCGGCGCGGATGGTCGCTGTCTGGACCGACTCGGTGTACTACTCGGCAGGCGGACAACCGACGCGCGGCTTCGGCGGCCGTATTTACTTCTACAACGATCACGGCCAAGCGGTCCCCGTTGAAGGGCAACTGGCAGTGTTTGTGTACGACGATACCGATGTCGATCCCGCGGAGCGCGAAAGCCGCCCACCCGACCGTCGTTATGCCTTTACCAAAGAGCAGTTCACGAAGCACTTCAGCAAAACCGATCTAGGCGCTTCGTATAGCGTGTGGATTCCGTGGGATCCGGTTGGCGGCGAGCAGCGCCACCTGACGATGCTTCCGGTCTTCACGACATTGGATGGCAAGGTACTGGTCGGCCAGCAATCGGCTAATGTGTTGCCAGGACGCAAACGCGAAGGCGGGCAGGCCCAGCAAGGCGTCGCACAAAGCGGCGTCTACGAAGGCAAAGCGGTCGCGTTTGAGAAAGCCAATCTGCAGCCCGCGACCGGTTTGAAGACTGCGACGATCAATGTGCCGCGTCACAGTACGATTCGCCAGGCGTCGGGGCGCGCGAATCCCTTGGCGACTCAACCCGTTACCGAAGAATTAAACTTCGGCGGATCCCCGGGTCGGTGGCATCCCCAGCAAGCACGCCAAGTGCCCTGGGAAGCAGGCGAGGCTAATCGTTCACCGGCGGAGTTACAACGGCTGCCGGCGTCGGAATCGGCACCACCTCCGGAGCCGGTCGCACCTGGAGCTCATTTCGAACGTTCGAGATCCCGGGCTCTAGGAGCACCATTCGCTCGGCTAGATCGCGATCACCTGCCGAGCCGACATGGCCCGTCAGCACCGCCGTGGAACCCTCCATCGTTACCGACAGGGGGCCGGTTACCTGCAAGCTCGGAATCTTCGTCAGGCGGGTAGTTAACTGCGTGGTCGTGCGCGTGCTGGCGACCACTGGGCTACTAAAACCGAGGCTAATGGGGGTGCGCAGTTGTGTGCGTGTCCCCTGGCCGCCACGCATGTTTTGTTGCCCGAACTGGTTGCCGAATTGATTGCGACCAAATTGGCCACCCATCTGCGAGCCAAACATACCACCAAGGCCACCTAAGCCGCCGCGACCACCCATCATCGAGTTTCCCATTCCTCTCATTCCGCCCATGCCACCAAGGCCAGTGCCGCCGGTGGCTCCGGCGTTCTGCTGACCGACCATGCCTGCGCCGGTATCGGTCCCGCCTCGGCCCACAAAGTCTCCAGCTTGCCTAGACCCTCGCACGAACCGCTCATTGCCGGTAAGCGAGCCCGCTGCTGCTGCATTTCCGCCTCCGCCTCCGCCGTTGGCTCCGCCGAAGCTGGAGGTTGGGTTACCAAGGGTCGAGCCGAGCGTCCGTTGGCCAAACGTGCCTGACCGGGATTGCGCGTTGATCTGGGCCTGCACTAGCGAGGGAAGGCAGATGGCGATGGCTAAAGCGTTTAGCACTAGTAGGTTACGTCGCATTTGTCCTACTCCGGGTCGTAGCGGCGGCGGGTGGTCCTGATATTAGATGCAACGCCAGCAACAGCGGCAAGTTTCGGACCACCTCTTGGGTGTATCGACCTGCTACGCGAAATGCAAGCGTATTCTCGCGCTGCTTACTACAAACCGAATTGTCCTGAAACCCGGTACCGCCAGAAGAAGTAACATAGTCAGATCAGCAGGTTTCCCTTAAGGATGGCGGTATGAGACTTGGTTTTGCAGGCCGTGGAATGTTGATGACGAACGTCTGCTTGGCGATCTTATTCGCCACGTCGCTGGTGCGAGCCGAACGCCCAACGGCGGCGGAACTGCTGCCAGAAAGCACGTTGGTTTACGTGCGCGTCGCCGACTCGCGCGAGTTGGTGAAACGCTTTCGTGAAACCACTTTGGGGCGCATCGGCCAGGACGAACAGATGCGACCGCTGGTCGGGCAACTCTATGGCTCGCTGACCCAAGCTTTCGCCCAGGCGGAAGAAGAAGTCGGGCTGCCCTTGGACAAAATCTTGGCGCTGCCGCAAGGCGAGATGTGTTTTGCGATGACGGCTCCTTCAGCGGGCCCGCCAGCGCTCTTGGTCATGATCGAAGCCGGCGATCAGATGCCGTCGGTGCTGAAGCTCGTTGAAAAGGCCGAAGCCATGGCCGCGCGTGACGGGAAGACCAAGACCTCCGAAGTGATTGGCGACGCCAAGCTCACGACGATTAACTTGGGAGATGGTGCTCGCGAGCAGTTGTCGTATCTCGACAAAGACGGCGTGTTTCTGGTGGCGAACGATGTCGAACTGATCAAGCATGTCTTGTCCGCGTGGCATGGCACGCTCAAAGAAGACCAAAAGGCACTCATTAGCGAACGCAAGTTTCAAACGATCATGAGCCGTTGCCAGGGCGCGAAAGACGACCCGCCGCAATTGACATGGTTTGTCGATCCGATTCGCCTGGCGAAGGTGGCTAGTCGCGGCGACATCACCGCGCAGACCACCATCGCCCTGCTGCCAGCCATTGGCCTGGATGGTTTGCAGGCGGTCGGCGGCAGCCTGACCATGGCGACTGGCGAGTTTGATTCGATCCAGCATCTGCACATCATGATTGACGAGCCGCGTAGCGGCGTGCTTGAAGCCATCGCGCTGACCAGCGGCGATACCACGCCAGAGCCATGGGTGCCAGCCGATGCCGCCAGCTATATGACCATCAACTACGATGTCAGCCGCAGCTTCGACTCCATCGCCAAGGTCTACAACAGTCTGGCCGGCGAGAATGCGTTGCAAAACGGCGTACAGCGCAATATCAACGATCGCTTGGAGATCGATTTTCAGAAAGACGTGCTCGATGCCTGCGCCGGGCGTTTCACGATCATGTCATGGATCAAGAAGCCCAGCAATTGGGATAGCTATGCGTCGGTGCTGGCCATCAAGGTGAAGGATCCTAAAGAGTTTGGCGACCTGGTCGAAAAGCTAACTGGCAAGTTTGGCGACCGCTTCGAGAAGACCGCTTACGGCACCACGCCTTACTGGAAGGTTCGCATGCCCATGCGCGATAGCGAAGCGCCTATGAACGAACGCCAGGCAGAAGAGCGGCGCAACCGGGTGCGCATTACGCCTCCCGAACCGACCTTTGCCATCGTCGGCGATTACTTCATCTATTCGGATCGCCCGGCATGTGTCGAGCAGATCATCATCACGAACAATGCACCGACCAAGGGGCTCGCCAACGATTTGGAGTTCAAGCTGATGATGGGCAAGGTGCGCCGTCAGCCCGGCGGCGACGCGCCCAGCATGATTAGCTTCAATCGGCCCGAGGAAGGCATGCGCCTGTTGTACGACTTTGTGGGCAGCAGCCAGGCCAAGAACCTGCTCGCCCAACAAGGCGAACGAAACACCTTCCTCAAGAACGTCGATCAGGCGATGAAGGATAATCCGTTGCCGCCGTTTGCGGTCATTCAGAAGTATCTTGCGCCCGGCGGCGGTCTGCTGACCAACGACGAAACCGGCATTCACTATGCTGCGTTTCAGCTTCGCCGCAAGTAAAGCCTTGCGTGTGCTTAATCTGGCAAACGGCGCACCGTGCCGGGCACCACAGGTTCGTGGCGCTCGGCGCTGGCCACTGCGGCAAAGCATAACGCCAAGCTTTTGAGATTGTCGGCCGCGGAGATCGAGCAGGGGCGATTCTCTTCGATGCTGAGCAGCAGCTCGCCCATCGTCCCGCGAAAGCCATCGGGAAACCAGCTTCCGAGCAATTCCGGCTGATAGGTGCCGCGCGGCGTCAGCAACGAAAGCTGCTGCACTTTGTCGCTGGGACCCACGGAATTGATCGACGCCAGGCTACCTGCGATATAGGTTCGATCTTGACGGCCATAGTTGGTATCGGCATCAAACGACAGTGTCGCCTGGGCGTTCTCGAATTCAATCAACGCCTGACCGAGCAGCGGCGGCATGATTTTTTGCGCCTTCGAATGCGCGTGCGACGCATAGACGCGCAGCGGTTGCTTGCCTGCGAGCAGCACACGCACAATATCGAACCAGTGAATGGCATAGTCGTAAAGGATCAAATGCTTGACGAACTCAAACGGTGTGCCTGCCACCCACGCATGGCTCCAATGCACCGAGAGATGGGCCGCACTAACGTCGCCCAGCAAGCCCATTTCAATCGCACGCCGCGCATAACTCCAGTGCGGCGCCCAACGTCCGTTCTGATTGACGGCCAACTTCAGATTCTTGCGCTCTGCCAGTTCGACTAATTGCTCACCAATATCCAGGTCGAGCACAAAGGGCTTTTGACTGAGCACATGCTTGCCAGCGCGCAGCGCGGCTTCAATGATCGGCGGCCGTTCTGGCGGATGTGTGGTGATGTCGACGACTTCAATGTCTTCGCGCTTGAGCATCTCGCGATAGTCGGTGCAAACCTCGGCGCCGGGAAAGTATTCGCTTTGGCGGGCGCGAGCGCGGACCTCATCGATATCGCACAAGCAGGCGACGTGATAGCCCGCCTGGCGATAGGCATGCAAGTGATCGCGGGTGATGTTGCCGCAGCCCACCAGTGCAATGCTGGGGCGATAATGCTTCGAGTCGGACGGCAGATAAGGTACTTCCGGAATGATGGAAGTGGTGTGTTCGGGGGTGACAATCATCGTGACCTCATCGAGAGCGGCTGAGTTTTCGGCAATTCTACCGCTATCGACAACACGGGCGCAAAAAAGATCGTCGCTCTCGCAGCGCGCACCCCTCCGGATGCCGAGCGCGATCTGGGAGCGGCGTGCGCAATGACTATCTATGCAGGCGTTTGCCAAGCCTTGATGGCGTCCACCGTCACTTTGCTCAGTGGCGTGTAGCGCGGGTGCTTCGACTCTTTGTAAGGGTCGTTCGCCTTGGCGTTGTAACAGCAGATCAGCGACCAGCGCGGATCGTCCGAGAGATTCTGATCACTGCGATGCAGCAAGTTGCTGTGAAAGAACAACGCATCGCCGGGCTGACACTCGATATAGAGAAGCTCCATACGCTCAAGGGCCGCGTTAACGCGTTCCATATCGGCCCCGGTCTGGTCGCCGGTTTTACCGTGATCGATGCGCCCCATGTGGTGCGAGCCACGAATCACTTGCAGGCAGCCGTTCGCTTTGTTCGACGGCGTGACTGCAATGAGGCAACTGGCCAGCATCGGGAAGAGACAGCCGTTGTTGTACCAGTAGCCGTAATCTTGATGCCATTCCCACGCGCCGCCGACACGTGGCTCTTTGAGCATCATTTTCATGTGATACAAATAGACTTCGCCTCCCAGTGCTTGTTCCATCCGATCGACGATCCGCGGATGCCGGGCGAACATGCTGTAAAGGTCTTCGCCTGCCTGATTCCACAGCGCCAGCTTGGTCTCGCGGCCGGTCGCGTCTTTGCGGCCATAAGCGCTCGCCGAGAGGCTGGGATCTTCTTTTGCGAAGCCCAACAGCTTGTACATTTCCGCCTGGTCGAAAAGCCCGCGCGCCAAATAGAAACCATCGCGCTCGTATTGCGCAACTTCAGTCGCAGAGAACGTCGTAGTCATCGCGGAGCCAAGACAGGTGGTGGGGGAGAGGTTCCGCGGCATTATCCGAAGTGGGGGGCGGCCATGTCAATCCGCCGTGCTTCTTAGATGTAAGTTATTGGGATAAAGTGAGTTGCGGAGAATAGTTAAGTAAACCGATGCCCACAACGCACATTCCAACTTTTAATAAGACGCCGCAGAAATGCTGTCATGTTTTTATTGAAAATAATTCTGAGCTAATGTATTCTGTTGTCCGTCCCTGCATGCCCTTTATCTAGTGCTTCTTCTCCCATTTCTCCCTCTTTCCTCTCGTTCAGGAGGAGTCCCATGTCACGGCGTATGCGAAGCTACGGCTTCACACTGGTCGAATTGTTGGTCGTTATTGCAATTATTGGCGTGTTAGTGGCGTTGCTTCTGCCTGCGGTTCAAGCAGCACGTGAGGCGGCGCGTCGGAACAGTTGCGTCAACAACCTCAAGCAACTCGGCTTGGGGATGCACAACTTTCACGACACTTACAACAAGTTTCCTCAAAACCACACACAAGTCGGCGGCAACGTGTGGGAAGCAGTGAGTGCCAGCTTCCACATGCTGCCGTACATCGAGCAAACCCCCTTGTACACCGAGGGACAGGCCCGCATTACGAACAAAGACTGGGGCTGGACATACAACACGATGATGAACACCAAGCTGTCGGTGTTTATCTGCCCTTCGTCGCCCGGCAGTCCGAAGCGCGGCAGCCATCCGCACGGTTGGGATGGTCCTGGTGGTAACTATGCGTGGTGCACCGGCAGTTCGGTGGAAGTGAACTGGGGCGGCGATCGTTTTAACGGCATGATTGCGTATCAAGCCGACCGCCGCATGGCGAATGTTCCCGATGGTCTATCGAACACGATCCTGGCTTCGGAAGTGCTCTCGGGCTCGGGCAAGACCGGCGCATCGGGGCAGTTCCCGTTCGATATCTTCTATGCCGGAAACGGTCCGATCACGTCGGTGGCGAACCAGGATTTTCCGACCGAAGCTGAACTGACGACGATTGGTACCACCGCCAAGAACAGCCCGATCGGCTTCAAGTCGAACAACGGCACGATGTGGGCCTGGTACGCGGCCGGGCATTCGACGTTTAACGCGGCGGGTCCGCCCAACTGGCAATATCCCAGCGCCGGTGGTGACTGCTGCCCGGGTGGCGCGCACGACTGGGGCCACGGCATCATTGTCGCACGCAGCATGCATCCCGGTGGCGTGAATGCTTGCTTGGGTGATGGTTCGGTCCGCTTCCTCAACAACAACATCAATCTGCTCACCTACCAACGCCTCGGCAATGCCAAGGATGGTCAGGTGGTCGGCTCTTACTAATTCAACGGGGAATGAACGATATGCTGCAACGCGTTTTTCTGATCGGCTGTGTCGCCGTGTGCTGTGTCGCGGCCGTGGGCTGCGGTGGCGAAGGTCGAGTCAAAGTCGAATCGATCGAAGTCAGTGCTAACAACGATCCTTTGAATGAGCCTCGTTCCATCCTCAAGCGATATGCCGAGGGGCAACCGCTGGGTAGCGAAGTCACGAGCTTTGAATACCACGTGAAACAGGTTCGCGAAAAAGATCCGGCACGCGCCGACGTCCTCGAACAGGGCTTCAAAGAGCTCCAAGAAGCCGCACCGTCCGCCCGCGCGGCCAAGGCGAAGGAACTTCTTGAAAAGATCCAGCCGTCAATGACCTGAGTCGCCTGATAATCCAGGCCGACGATGAATTGATCCACCAAGCCGGGCTTCACCCCCGGCTTGGTTCGTTGGGGGCCGATGTCGACTTTCGCGGAGCGAAAGGCGACAATCACGCTCTCGCAACACGATTCGTGTCGTGGCGGACAACGAAATATCCCCACCGCAGGCCCGCCTCTCTGGTTGCCAAACGACGCAAAGTCGGTTATTGGTAATGACTTAATTCCATCGCAACCAGCTAGCATCGGGCGGGGAAGACACCGCCTGTTGACGGAACACCGAGGACACCGG
>JAEZGD010000726.1 GCA_023417165.1 Planctomycetota bacterium | reverse complement strand
GTTCACCGGAATGCGAATCGTACGGCTCTGATCGGCCACCGCGCGGGTGATCGCCTGGCGAATCCACCACGTGGCGTACTTGCAGCACTTGAAGCCGCGGCGATACTCGAACTTGTCGACCGCACGCATCAGACCGGCGTTGCCTTCCTGAATCAGATCCAGGAACGACAGGCCGCGGTTGCGATACTTCTTGGCGATCGACACGACCAAGCGCAAGTTGCCTTCCGACAATTGACGTTTGGCGCGTTGATAGTCGGTGTAAACGACCTTGAGGAACTGCACGCGATTCGCGAGGCTGCGCGGGGTTTCCTGCGTCGCCATCAGAATGCTGCGGTACTCGCTGAGCCACTGCTTGCGCTCGGCCGGATTGCCCTTCGCCGCCTTGTGGGCGTCGATCTTGGTCTTCAGTTCGCTGACGCGACGGCTGAATTCTTCGAGGGTGCGAATCCGCTGTTCAATGCGCTGCGTGCGCAGACCCAATTCTTCGACCAGACGCACCGCACGACGGCGGCGACGGCTGAGACGAATCCAAGCGGCCTTCCGCTTGGTCTTGGGGGCGCTCTTGCTGAGAGCAATGCGATAGTCGCGAGTGTTGCGCTTCAGCAGCACTTCCAACGTCTTGAGGTTCAACGGCAAGCGGCCAAGGATTTGATCCTTTTCCAGCTTGTCGGTGACCGAGACTTGCACCGTGCGATCGAACGGCAATTCGTTCTCGTGCACGCGCTTCAGGATTTTGACCGCGTCTTGGATCACATAGTGACATTCCAAGAGCTTGCAACGGAACTTGCGGCGCGTCACTTCGATGCGTTTGGCCAGCGAAATCTCTTGCTGCCGGGTGAGCAGCGGGATTTCGCCCATTTGCGTCAGGTACATGCGTACCGGATCGTCCGACCACGATTCGTTGTCGTCGGCGGAAGCGAGCAACTCTTCTTCGTCGTCGACCTTCAGAGCGTCGGCATCAACGGCGGCATCCGACAGATCAAGATCGTCGTCAACCTCGTCGATCTCTTCGGTCAGCGTGGGCGCAGCAAAGCCTTCTTCTTCGTCGTGACGGTGCGTTACGTCGTCTTCAAATTCATCCAGGAGTGCGTCGTACAACTCAGTACTCCTACTAAGTCAATTGATTGATGATGGGGTTCCCTGCTGAACCGCCATCACCCCTGCGGGGAAGGTGGCCATCCATGCAACGTGTAGTCAATCCAATCGATGGTCAAAATGTAAGTTCACCGTCTCGGTGATACCGAGGGCCCAGGTTTGTGGGGTGGTGTCGGGGACCAGTCTGTTCATCCGGCGATAGGCCATCGCATAGGGGCGAACAGGAAACTCTCGAACACCAAACTCTGGATTATTGTCGTCGGCACTTTGACCCGGTTTTGCGACACCTATTTCCCTCCGAATAGATCGAGGGAGGTGTATGTGGTAACGCCACGGCGCGGTTGATGTCGCAATAACCATACGATGCCAGAGCAAACCTGGGCCACTAGGAAACGTACTCAACGACGGTCAAGCAGATTTTGTCCGCGCCAGCATCATGCAATTCTACCACCCATACTCGGTGAGTCCGGCGGCCCGCGACAGTTGGCAAAAGATTGCAGTTAGGCAAGTGCGAACGACCGCATTTACCCTTCAAAGCTTCTGCAATTTGCCAGACCGTGCATAGCACGTGGGGGGACGGACCCCAAAAACCGAAATGACTGGGCATCCTTTACAGGGTGCAGCGCGAGCAAATCTACCTACTATCCTTGACACGAAAAAAATCGCCCGGCGCTGACCAACGCCCGACGATACCTCTTCATCCCTGCTTCCAGCGGCACGCTTGCCAGAATAGCGCACAGTCATGACAAGCGCACATGCTTGCACATCACCGCATACTATCCCGCCACGCGTGCTTAAATTTTAACTACGCCCACTGGTCGGTCTAGTATGAAAATCCGGTGTAGATGGAACTTCGTGACGAACCGCACTACTAGCTGGTCGATGAACCACCACGGGACTTGCGAATCCCTTGCCAAACCGGCTCCAACCAACTACGCAATTTAGGTAGCTTGCGAAAGATGCCGCAATTTCGCGTGCTTGCCGCTTCGGAATTAGCAAGTTAGCATACCTGCGCCCCTGCGCATCACATGCCTGGGGGGACTCCCAGCGGCAGCATGCGTTACGCGTAACTCATTCTGTCGCCGGGCATTAGTCACGCTCTCGATCCTGTAAAAGCCGACTGTCATGCTGAATATTAATTTGTCTGGAAAGGTGGCTGTGGTCACGGGCGCTAGCCTTGGCATTGGCCGAGCTACTGCGCTTGCACTAGGTCGCGCGGGTGCGAAGGTGGTGATCAACTATCGTTCGCATCCCGATCAAGCCGCAGAGGCGGTCCGCGCAGTTCAAGAAACGGGCTCCGACGCGATCGCATTTCAGGCCGATGTGGCGGACTTCGATGCGGTGCAAAAAATGGTCGCCGCCGCGGTGGACAAGTTTGGGCGATTGGACATCGCCGTGAGTAACGCAGCTTACAGCGATCGCGAACCGTTCTATTTGGCCGACGTCGCCGGCTTCAAACGCACGGTCGATGTGACGATGTGGGGCGCGTGGCATCTGCTGCGCGCGGCTTCGGAACAGATGATCAAGCAAGGCGAAGGGGGCTCGGTCGTGCTGGTCAGCTCACCACACGCCTTCATTCCTGCGCCGCGCGCCATGGCTTACAACATGTCGAAGGCGGCGCTCGAACACATGGGACGCACCGCCGCGATCGAGCTGGCCGAGTTCCGCATTCGCGTCAACATGATTCAGCCCGGTTGGACCGATACGCCAGGCGAGCGGAAATTCGCTAGCGAAGAGACACTTGAAACCGCCGGCGCCAAGATCCCGCTCGGTCGCTTGGGCACGCCCGAAGAGATGGGCGAAGCGATCTTGTTCATGTGCGATCCGCACCAAAGCTATATGACGGGCGCCGCCCTGCTGATCGATGGCGGCATCAGCCTGCCTTGGTGGGCGAATCGCGGTTCGGCCGCGCCGGGTTGAGCTGCTGCGGCTCAGGCACAATCTTTTTAGCGAAACCGAACCTTCGCCCCGATCGGCAACTAAAATAGCCTAAGCTCCGTATAACCCACAGTGCCCAACTCTTCGCCGACCTCTGCTCACTGACCACTCTTCACGGCCCACCGTTCTCATGAAATACCTCCTTCCCTGCACGTGCGGTGAGTCCATCGTCGTCGAAGTCAGCCAGGCGGGACAGCGGATTCCGTGCAAGTGCGGCAAAACCCTGGAAGTGCCAACCATGCGCGCGATTCGCGAGTTGGCTCCCGCGGTAGAAGAGAACTCCAAGGCGGCGGTCACAAAGCGCCCCGCGCAGACCTGGTCGCAGACCCAAGGCACAGTCTTCGGGATCGGGGCGCTGCTGGCAGTCGCCGGCGTGGCCGCGGCGATGTATTACTTTTACTGGGTCATTGTCATCGATGTGACGCCGCCGACCCAGGCGGACTTCGATGTCTTTTATAACGAGATGTTCGACCTTCCCGTCGACAAGTTGTACGAAGAGTACACGACGAAAATACGCAACCACCAACTCAGCGAGCCCGAGCCGCCGTTTTACGTTCGTGCGCTGCGGCTGGAAGCGGAATACTATCGCAACGGCATCATCGCCGCGGTTACGGCCGGCGTTGGCCTGCTGACGATGGTCAGCTCGTTCTTCCTGGGCGGTAAGAAGCGATAAATCGTCGCTCGCCTGGGCGGGTGGCTTACTTCTTGCGCAAGATCAGCACGATATCTTCCGTGCTGTCGTCGATTTCGGTTTCGTAGTCCAGGTCGTAGGCGAAATCGTGTACGGCGATCAGTTCCAGCTCGGGCACGCGCCGCAGTAGCTGCTCGACATGCTTGCGCGTGTAGATGCGAAAGACGATCTCGTCTTCGAGACGCTGATGGCCCGTCGGCGTGTAAACATCGAACGTCATCGCACAGCGCTCTTCGCGCGCGACCAGATCGCGGCCGGTCGTTTGCATGTGCGTGTTGACGCACAGCTGCCCACGCCGGGCGGACCACGATTCTTCGTCGGTCGTGTCGCCCACGCTGGGCGTCAGATGAAAGCCGAGCACATAAATGCCCCCCTTGCGCAGCGAAGCGGCGATGCACTTGAGGTGATTCGTCGCCTGCTTTTCGGTCAGCAGGTGACGAAAGCTGTTGATCGTGTTGAAGGCCGCATCGACTTTGCGCTTGAGCTGAAAGTCGGTCATGTCAGCGACAAACGTCGTCTCGGGCAGCCGATGCTTGCGCAGCCGCTCGTTGCAGAACGCGATCGCACGCGGGTTGAGATCGAGCCCGCCCACATCATAGCCCGCCTTCGCCAGACGATAGACCAGCCGTCCCGTACCGCAGGCCGGCTCGAACAGGCGCTGCGCGCCCCCTTTGACGTACTCTTCGAAGCAGGCGGTCAGGAAGTCGAATTCCGCTTTCCAATCGCTGCCAAACACCAGGTCATAGTAGCGCGGATAGTCGTAGATGTTTTGGCTGGTTAGCCCTGGGTCATTTGCCATTCGTCATTGGTATCGAGTTGTGCCTGGCCGACAATCGCGACCTTTTCGCGCCGCTAGTTATCCATCTCTTGGATATAGCGGCGCAGGCGTTCGTTTTCGTCGCTAATGTCTTTGAGCTTCAGCATGTTCTCGACGCGCTTGACCAATTCGACCTTGTTGACCGGCTTGGAAAGGAAGTCGTCGGTGCCGGCAGCGACCGCGCGCTCGATATCGCCCAGTTCGTTCAGCGC
>JAEZGD010000594.1 GCA_023417165.1 Planctomycetota bacterium | reverse complement strand
GGGGGCGCCAGCGGTCGACGATTTTCCGGAAGCCGCGCAAGGACACACCTAGTAAATAGCGCCAGGAACGCTCTAAAACGCCGCTACGCATGCGCTGCTGGCAAACGTAGCGGTAAAAAATTGCGGTCGTTTTCCAGCGATCCGACTACTTCCGCCCCGCAGGATAGTCGCGATCGAAGTGGAACAGAAATCAGGCGACTGCCAGCACGGTCTTGGCCTTGGCGACCACATCGCGCAGGCAACCTTCATCGAATGGGCTAATCAGTCCCGCGCCTCGGGCGAGTTCCTGGAAAGGTGCTTCACCGCCGCGGCGACACAAATCGACATACGACTGCATTGCCTCGGCGAAGTTCTTTTCGCTCCACACCCAGTACTGCAGGGCACAGGTCTGCGCCAGCGTGTAGTCAATGTAGTAGAACGGATTGAGATAAATGTGCCGCTGAAACTGCCAGAAGCCCCCCTCGCGCACATGCGGCAAGTCGCCATAGTCTCGCCAGGGCAGATACATTTTTTCCATCTGCTGCCACATCTGGTGGCGTTCGGCCGGTGACGCTTCGGGGCGTTCGTAGACCAGATGCTGAAAGTGGTCGATCGCCACGCCATACGGCAAGAACAGCAGCGACAACTCCAGGTGCAACCGCTTAAAGCGCTCGCCCCCTTCCTTGCCGAAGAACTTGTCGACCCACGGCAGCGAGAGGAATTCCAATCCCATGCTATGGATCTCGCACGATTCAAACGTGGGCCACAGGTAGTCGACCAGCTTTTGATTGCGGCTCATGTAGTTCTGAAACGCATGGCCGATCTCGTGCGTCAGGACTTCGACGTCTCCCTTGGTGCCGTTGAAGTTGGCATAGACATACGGCACGCCATGCGTCGGAAACGACGTGCAGAACCCGCCGCCCGCTTTGCCTTCGCGCGTCTTCAAATCCATGAGATGGCCATCGGCCATCAGGCGGAAGAAGTCGTCGAGGCCATAGCCCATTGCGTCGTACATCTTCTGCGCTTCGACCAAGAGCCAGTCGTGATCGCCTTGGGGCGCAGGATTGCCTTGCGGATCGTAGAGGCCATCGTCCCAGAACATGAGCGGGCTGACGCCCAGCTTGGCCGCTTGGCGTTTGCGCAGTTCAATCCCAAGCGGCACGACATGTTCGCGCACCTCGGCGCGAAAACGCTCGACATCTTGCTGGTTGTAATCGGTGCGGCTCATCCGCTGATAAGCCAGGCCGATGTAATTGTCGAAGCCTAGCTTCTGAGCCATTTGGTGCCCAGCTTGACCTGGTCGTCGAAAATGCCGTCGAGCACTTCGCTATTCTCGGCGTACCAGCCCCAACGCAGCTTTTCGGCTTCGTAGCGCACCTGGCGATCCGGGTGCTCGCGGAACTTGACGATGCTCGATAGGTTGTAAGTCTCGCCTTGGAAGGGGAGCTTTACCGCCGCGGTCAGCTCGATGTAGTCGCCTTCTAGCTTCGCCTCGCGGACCAAATCTTGTTCGATCGCCGGATCATAGGTCGTCACGTTGGCTTGCCAGAGCGCGAACGCCTGGCGGCCGAGGGCGGCTTCAAGCTCGCTGCGGCGCGAGCTGTTCAGCAAGCGGCGCTTCATGTCGACTGCTAGCTCGGTCAGCTTCGGCCGCAGTTCATCGCGATAGTCGCGGGCCGCTTTGTATTCCGCATTTTGCGTGTCTTGATGAAAACGCAGTTCGACTAGTGCTTCCCAGGTCTCGAGCCGGCGACGCAGCTCGTCCCACTTCTCGATGACCGCCAGATCGCTAGCGGCAGCGGTCGAAGCATCAAGTGCTGCGAACAGTTGCGCATACTCACCGCGCACCGCTTCTAGCGTGGGGGTCGGTACCGAGATTTCCTCAAAGGTGATCGTTGGCATGATGAGATCTTCTAGGAGTAGGGACACAAACGACTGCTGTCGGTGTTCATCATCGCGCAGGCGAGCCGCCTGTGCTGCGGTTATTGTGCCGTGCGAGGGCGCTCTTCGCCACCCGCCCGCTAGCATCCGCCCTCGGCAAAATCTGCCAGTTCTTTAACAGAAGAACCGAAGTCGCCTTGCGACCGTATGACGGTTACTGTATTTCTACGCCCCGCCCCGGGAGCTTCGCATGGATGCGCAGTTGTGGGTGCTTGTCTGTAAAGTTCGTTCGCTCCTCGATTCGGCAAAGCTCGTGACGGAACACGGCTCTGAATTAACGAGACGCTTGCATCCCAGCCTCTGGCTTTGCCTGGGCGGTGGTGTGCTGTTGTTATGCGTCTGTGTCTTGGACGCTACCGCGCAAGCGCCAGGCGGCCCCGAGTTTATCGCGCCGGGCGCGCCCCAAGCTGGCGCCGCGGCTCCCCGTTTGGTCGCCGATGTAAAGATCGTTGGCAATCGCGGTGTGGCCGAATCGAAGATCTATGCCCAGATCCGCACGCGCAAGGATCGTGAATTCGATCCTGAGGTGCTGCAAGCTGACGTTCGCCGCCTGGTCTCGACCAGCCTGTTTCGCGACGTCAAAACTTATACCGAAGAAACTGCCGAAGGGATGGTAGTGACGTTCGAGGTCTTCGAACGCCCCACGATCCGCTATTTGAAGTTCGTCGGCAACCGCGGCGTGACCGACAAGGCTCTACAAAAGAAGTGCGGCCTGAGCGTGGGCGAGGCTCTCAACCAGTATGCAGTCGAAGAAGGCCGTATCAAGCTGGAAGAGTTCTATCGCACCAAGGGTTACACCACCATTCAAGTCAGCATGCTGGAAGGGGACGATCCGCAAGATCAAGGCGTCGTCTATTTCATCAGCGAAGGCAATTTGGAACGGATCGGCGCGGTTGAATTCGAAGGCAACACGATTGCGACCGACGATCGCCTGAAAACGCAGATCGAATCGAAGCCTGGCTTCATGTATTACCTGTTTCGCGGGCGAGTCGATCGCAAGAAGATCGACGCCGACATCGAAAAGCTGACTGCGTACTATCGCAGCCTGGGCTACTTTCGTGCTCGGATCGGCCGCGAAATGCAGTACGACGAATCGGGCAAGTGGCTGACACTTCGGTTCATCATCGATGAAGGCCCTCGCTATGTGGTGCGTAACGTCTCGATCGCCGGCAACGAAAAGTTCGGCGTGGGCGAATTGCAGAAAGACTTGCAGCTCAAGTCGGGCGACTACTTCAACCTCGGCAAGATGAATCGCGATGTCGGCACGATTCGCGACCTGTACGGTGCTCAAGGACATATTTACGCAGATATCACGGCCGACCCACGCTTCCTGGAAGAGCCGGGCCAGCTGGACTTGATCTATAAGGTCAAGGAAGGGGATATCTATCGCGTCGGTAAGATCAACGTACACATTGCGGGCGAGTTTCCGCACACGCGTCAAAATGTGGTGCTGAATCGGCTTTCGATCCGCCCTGGGCAGATCATCGACATTCGCGAGGTCCGCAACAGCGAACGGCGGTTGAAGTCATCGCAGTTGTTCAAGTCGGACCCGCAGACAGGCGACGAGCCGCGCATCGTGATTCCGCCACCGGAATTGGATGAGGCGTTGGCCAATCGTCCCGATGCTCCAGCGAGCCCGCGTCCCACGGTGCGTGGTCAAAGCCCCGAGCCAATGCCGCGTCACACGACCTATAGCCAGCCCAAAGAAATCGAAGTCAACGTGTACGTCACGCCCAAAGGCGAATTGCAGGCCGAACTGCTGCATGAGCCAGTCTATCGCGTGCCGCACACCACGCCGCAGCCAATGTGGCAGCCCGAGTTGAAGAATTGGTCAGCCGAGTAACCGGATCGCAACCCAGAAGCCGCATGCACAGCTCACGTCGGTACATTGCGAACTCCCTAGCGGCGCTGCTGCTCGCCGGCACTGCCGGCTGCGCGAGCGGACCGCTGGCCACGCCGGTGCCGGTCGAAGGCCTCGCACCGCCGCAGGTGCAGGTGCCGATTTCGAACACGACCTTGCAGCCGCCGCCTGCGACGCAGCCGGTCTTCCGGGCTCAGTCGCCGGGCGCTTATGAAGGTGCGCAGGCATATTCCCAGATTGAAAACACCGCGCCTGGCACGCGGGATATGACGCGCGGTCCGATGGTGGCCTCGGGCGAAGTTCGCCAGGTGCAATTCGCCGGACCGCCGGTCGCAGCCCCCCAGGGAGGCTTTCCCGCGGGCGTGCCTGATCCAAGCAACCTGCCCGTACAGAACAACGTCGCTCCGTTTGTGCCTGGCAATGGTGCACAAGTATTGCCGCCACCGCCTGAGAGTGGTCCGTTCTTTGACCCTGCTTGGCCGCCGGTCTCGGGGCCGCAGACCGT